>JANMYC010000782.1:0-5680 GCA_031381715.1 Saprospiraceae bacterium | reverse complement strand
ATTTCAGCCATTTCAAAAGGCGTTTTACCACTCCAAATCATACGCTGCAAACCAAACAAATCCTTACCCGTTGATGACCAACCTCGAGAAGTCATGCCCCCAAACATAGACCCATCATTGCCCCACGATAAACGCAACAAGCCCGATTGCCATCCTTCCCTAAACGGAAAACATGCGCCTTGATATTGCCCATTTATTTTTTCCAATTGCATCCGCATCACTTTCGAATGACCTTGGTCAGAAACAAAATATTGTCCTTTGAAAAAAGGACCCATATTGCCTTCCACATCTTCAATCATATCAGCAGTCGAAATGCCCATCATGGTATGCGGATACCAAACGGCGGGTAATTTCAAATTTTTAACCTTTTCGGCGGCTTTATACATCGGTTCGCTGTTGTCGGGCACGTCTTCTTTTTTTAAAGTCATGGGCGATTCAGGTTCTTTTGTCCAATATAAACTGCTCGCATGACCCGCAAAATCGCCTTTTTCAAGATGCGTAATGCGCCCAGAACCGACCCAGTCGCCTTGATTTTCGGTATAGAAAATATCGCCAGCCGCGTTCATCATCACACATGCGGGCGAGCGCAAACCTGCGGCAACGGGCGTTAATGTACCATCAGGCGTTACTTTCACGAGCCAACCACGCCATTTCGATAATTTGGCTTCACCGAAACCAACCCACGCCACGTTGAAGGTGAGAAACATATTATCGTCTTTGTCAAAAACGGGTCCGTAGGAATATTCGTGGTAATTACCCGCCAATTCCCAATTAGCAATATTTTGATACACATCAGCTTCGCCATCGCCATCGGTGTCGGTCAATTTAGTCAATTCACCTCGTTGCACGGCATAAAGTGCGCCTTTGTGGTAGTTTAAACCCAAAACTTCGTGCATGCCTTTGGCAAATAACCGATAATAAGGTGTGGCACTGTACGGGTTTTCAACCATCCAAACCTCTCCTCGGCGCGTACTCACTGCCAATCTGCCATCGGGAATTGTTGCCATACCACCGACTTCCAATTCAATATTTGCGGGAATTGGGAGGGTTTTAAGTTGGTAAAAATCAGCTTCGGTTACGCCATTTTGAGCAGAAAGAAAAGGCGTAAATAATAAAAACGCTATGAATATGATGAGAGAGTTTTTCATTGTCAAATTTTTTAATTAAAATACAATTTCATATGAAAAAACAGCGGCATTCAACGCCACCATTAATATTTGCTGTCCATTTTTTTCAGCGATAACAGCTGGTGTGCCCGCGGGCAATTTGATAAAATACGCGGCTCCATCAATGGCATACAAGCCATCCGCCGCTTTTTGAATCCCTTTTGAAGCCGTTGCTAAAAGCACATTCATTCCCGAAAGAGTAGTAGATAGCGAAATGGTGCGTTGTAAACCTTGTTTATTGGCAGCGGGTTGCGTCCAATCTTTAATCATCGTATTTTGATAGCGATAAGAAAATTGTGGCGTTTTTTGACCCTCAATATCCACCAGATTCGTGCCTTCGTAGCGCAATTCAGATTCGGGAATGGAATCCAATTTATCCTTATTGATAAGTGAAAAACGCCCTGTAAGTTGCACTGAAACGCCCAAAGGTTGAGCAGTTTGCTCCTCGCCGCGCTCGTGCCACATTTCAGTTGTGTTTAAAAAAAGACCTCTCCATGCATGCAATAAGCCACCTTGTTTGGTATCATAACTGTAATGCAAACCCTGCGGAAAGCCCACATTCAAGGCGTGTGTCCGTTTTTTACCGTTAAAAACCACAAAAGAGCGTTGAAAAATTGGTTGGGTCGTTGGTTCAACTTCATTCAAAACTGTTTTTGAAAACTCAATTTCAGACTTTTTTTCGTGCAATCCTTGCCACCCCTCAGTATCAGCGGCATTTTTTATGTAAAGCGCAACCGCCCGCATTTGACGTTCCCAATCACGATGCGTATAACCTATTTTAAAGCTGTGTTCGCCTTCCGCTAATTGTTTTTTGCCTAAGGTTTCTTCATTAAAACCGAGACCATACCACGGCGTGTTTTCGTCCGATAAAACCATTTCGTCGTCAATCCACACATTTGCGTAGCCATGCCAATTGCCTTTAAAATCGTACATACCTGTTTTAGCAACCTTAAATTTGCCCGTAAAAACATAATATTGAACACCTCTACGAGAAACCGACGCATCAATCAAAGCCGTTTCACCCGTTAAAACAGGTTTTAAAGCCGTCAAATCTTTCGCTACGGGCTTAGCCAGTACGTCGCCTGTTTTTTCACGGGTGAAAGCATTTTCGTAAACTTGATATTTTACAGGCGCAGTCATCGTTACAGAGCTATTCCCCAATTTGGTGATTCTGATGTTTTTATAAGCCACCACACCATGGTCACCTTGTATCATAAGTGAGCCAAGCGGTTTTTCATCCGTAAAAGTGGCGGAACGCGTTGTGCCAAATAATTCCACATTTTGATGAATTACCATGCCATTCCAAGTGACTTTGGCAAAGCGCGCATTGGCAGTTTTTTTACCCGATGCATCAAAACGAGGGGCTATAAAACTCACCTCTACGTGATTCCATAAGCCGGGTGCTTTCACGGCATTCACGCGCGGCGCGTGTCCTTCGTACCCCTCAGTATTTTTGCCTCTTGCCTCGTCCCAACGCTGATAAATGCCACCCGCATGAGAAGATGTCGGATTCGTTATGCCCCAACTGTCGAACACCTGAATTTCGTAACGCCCTTGTAGATAGACCCCTGAATTAGCCCCTTTGGGTACCATCACATCGAAAGACAAATCCAAATCACCGTGTTCGAGATTCGAAATTAAGTTGTCGCCCGCCTTGTTCAAACCATTCTTAGGCGTACAGAGCAGCACACCCGTACCTGCTCTTGAGTTAAGCGTTTTATCCAAAGGCGTACCCATAACTTCACCCACGACCTGCCAATTGGCAGATGGGTTTTTGAAATCGGTTAAGGCATCTAAGGTTTGATATGACTGAGCAAGGGTGGCGTTTATACAAATGAGTATGCTATACCATAGTATGAATGGCCTCATATATTTCGAGAACATAAGTGTGGTTTTCATAAGCCAATTTTACTTGTTGTTTGAATTTTATTAGGGTAAATATAAGATTAAGTTTAAACACTTTTCACTATTTTAATGGACATTATTAAAAACGAGAAATGATAAACATTTTAAAAAATAAGCTACTTTTATCTTCGAAAAATTAACATCCTTAATTAAGCCTTTTATGGAATCAAACAGAAGTAATTTACAGCATCTTTTTAGCATCCCTGTAATCGTAGCCGCCTTAGGCTATTTTGTGGACATTTATGATTTATTGCTTTTCGGCATCGTTCGAGTACCCAGTTTAAAATCATTCGGTCTCTCTGACCAAGACATATCATCAGTTGGTGCCAGTATCATCAATTGGCAAATGACGGGGCTTTTAGTGGGCGGTATATTGTGGGGTGTGTTGGGCGATAAAAAAGGGCGACTTTCAGTGCTTTTTGGTTCCATTCTCACGTATTCTTTAGCAAATATCGCCTGTGGTTTTGTTGCCGACCCATCCACATATAAAGTTTTAAGGCTCATTGCGGGTATTGGTTTGGCGGGCGAATTGGGCGCGGGTATTACCTTGGTTTCAGAGATTTTACCCAAAAATTTGAGAGCCATTGGTACATCATTGGTGGCGGGCATAGGTTTACTCGGCGCCGTTGTTGCCTATTTTACCGTCGAGTTTTTTGATTGGCGTACTGCTTATTTTATTGGCGGAGGCATGGGGGTTATGCTTTTACTGCTTCGTATTGGTGTATTTGAATCAAAAGCTTTTGAAAATATAAAATCCCAAAAACACATATCGAGAGGCAATTTCTTCTCTTTATTCACGAATAAAGACCGCTTTTTGCGCTACATAAAATGTATCGGGATGGGGCTACCTACTTGGTTCGTCATCGGCATTTTAGCCACATTTAGCAACGAATTCGGGAAAGCGTTACAAATCGCTGAACCGATTAAACCTGGATTGTCGATCATGTGGTGCTATGTTGGGCTTGCTATCGGTGATTTGGCCAGTGGTTTTATCAGTCATTGGTTTCATTCGCGGAAAAAAGCAGTGTTGAGTCTAATGCTTTTCGCCTTTATTTTTTCACTGGTTTATTTGTTCACGGGTATTAAAACGGCCACCTCACTCTATACCATCCAACTTTTAATGGGCTTAGGCATCGGCTATTGGGCTATGTTCGTGACAATGGGTGCAGAGCAATTTGGCACCAATCTTCGAGCTACTGCGGCTACCACAATACCCAATATGGTGCGGGGTACAGTGGTGGGCATGACCGCTCTTTACGGTTCACTTAAGCCTGATTTTGGCGTCATAAATGCGGGCACTGCCGTGGGTGTGGTGTGCTTCTTTATAGGATTTTTATCCGTTTTAACTATATCTGAAAGCCACGGAAGAGATTTAGATTTTTTAGAATCGTAAATGGCGTTTATTTTTAAATAGGCTACCCCCTCAGTATTGGGGTGGAAAAAGTCTTATTTATGATGTTTTAGACTGTACACAAACCCTATGAAATCTAATAAAACGGCATTTTATGAAATCAAAAACTCTGTGTTTTGGGGAGCTTTTACTGCGATTATCTGCACCACATCACTTGCGACTATCTCAAGCTCCTGCGCTCGAAGTACAATTTACGGGTTCGGAAGCGAACGTTGCGGTGGCATTGGCTCAGTTTGGACTTCCAACAAGTTTCGTGACCTGCGTGCCTGATAATGAAGTTGGGCGAATGGGCTTAGGTATGCTCAAAAAATACGATGTAGATACCCAACCTTGCGTTTTTGGCGGTGAACGATTGGGGCTTTTTTACTTTGAAATGGGCATTGGGCAGCGAGCATCTAAGGTGCTTTATGACCGTTCGTATTCGAGTTTGGCAATGATTTCAAAGGGGCAGATTGATTGGCATAAAGTCTTTAAAGGTATTACTTGGTTTCATTGGTCGGGTATAACGCCCGCGATTTCACAAGCGTCGGCAGATGCTACTTTAGAGGCATTGGAAGTGGCTAAAGACCTTGATATTACCATTTCATGCGATTTGAATTACCGTGCCAGTCTTTGGAAATACGGAAAACATCCCTCAGAAATTATGCCTAAATTAGTGAATTATTGCCACGTACTTTTGGGCGATGGCGATACCATAAATACCTATTTTAATATAAAAGAGTCCAATTATGAAACATTAGCTTTAAAAACCTTTGATTTTTTTCCTAATTTAAAACACGTTGCACTGACTGCTCGAAAAGCGATTCACGCTTCGCACAACACCTATCAAGGTTTTTTACACAATAAAACGATGATGTTTGAATCTCAAGAATACGACATTGTGGATATTTTAGATCGTTTAGGCACGGGCGATGCTTTCATGGCGGGTCTGATTTATGCACTACAAAAAGATGCTGAATCCCCTCAATATGCCGTAGATTTTGCCGCCGCCGCTGCTACGCTCAATCACACAATTTACGGCGATTTTAACCTAATTACTGAGGGGGAGGTAGAGTCTTTAATTAAAGGCAATACGGGAGGGAAAGTCATCAGATAAGGAATAAAAACAATTAAATGGCTCGATTTACAAGGTTAGAAGTTTATCAAAAAATGCACGAATATCCCATTATCCCGTTACTGTCGTCAAGTGATGTAGCGG
>JANMYC010000763.1:0-3209 GCA_031381715.1 Saprospiraceae bacterium | reverse complement strand
ATTTATGCATTATTTAAAAAAACACCCAAATGTGGATGCGGGCATTCATTTGACCCTAACTTCTGAGTGGGAAAACTATAGATGGCACCCGCTTTCGGGCTATGAAAAAGTCAAAGGACTGGTTGATACTGAGGGGGCATTTCATCATTCAGTTGCAGAGGTTGTTAAAAATGCTACGCCCGATGAGGTTGAAACTGAAATTAGAGCTCAAGCATCGCGCTTTCGGAATTTTGGACTTGAGCCTTCACATCTTGACTCACACATGGGGACGCTATTCGCGAGCCCAGCTTTTTTGGAGCGTTATTTAAAAGTGGGAATGGAATTGGGCATACCCGTCATGTTTCCGGGCGGACATAATGCCCTTATCAGTGATTTACGAAAATCTTCTGAAACTGAAAAACAACAATTCAAGCAAATTGGTCAAATGCTTTGGAAGGCAGGGCTTCCCGTTTTGGATGATTTGCATCCCGATAGCTACAGTGAAAAAATTCCTGAAAACATAAAAAAGAATGATAAGGCTCTTCAAGCGCTCAGAACCAATACATATATCAATATTTTAAAATCGGTAAAACCTGGTGTGACAATGATAATTATGCATTGCACCGTTTTGAGCAATATTTATGATAAAATATCCAAAGACGGCTCAATCAGAAAAGGTGATTATATGGCGATGATTGACCCTAAATTGCGCGATTTCATTAAAAAAGAAGGATTTGTACTGGCTACTTGGAAAGAGTTAAAAGAACGACGGGCTAAGGTAAAATAAGATTTTTTTTGAAACGGACTTAATATCCCTCAGTATTAAGCCAAAAATGACAGCCATGAAAAAGATAAAATTATCCATATTTTTAATTTTTATTTTGCTTTTTAACGTTTTAAAAAGCCAAAGCCCATTTAAAGTAGGCATAAAAGCAGGAATTAACCTTGCTCAAATTGACGGCGATTACCAAAGCGGTTATGATAGATCTGGTTATGGATTTGGCTTAAAAGGGGGCATCATTGTCAAAAAGAACTTTGAAATAATGACCGAACTGCTCTATAATCAGAAAGGTACTGAGCCAAAAAAGAACTTGGCTTCTGGAGTTAAAAAAGCAGATATTAAGCTTGCGTATGCCGAAGTTCCTTTGCTTTTTGTATATCATTTAAAAAAAGATGAAAATGGCATATATAAATGGAGTATTTATGGCGGTGCATCTTATGGTAGGTTATTAAAATCAACAATTGATATCAGAAGAAATACCATTTTGGATACTGTTTCTACCTTAAAACTCAACTCTGAAAACCTGAACAGAACCGACATTTCACTTGTTTTAGGTCTCAATTATAATATATTTTCTAATTTTGGTATAAATTTTTCGCATTCTACTGCTCTCAATCTCCTCTACAAGGATTTAACTCCGCAAAATCCTCGAGTGCCCCTAAAAAAGGATAATTATAATTCTTTTAGAAATTACTTTGTATCCATTAAAATATTTTATGATTTCATAGCACCAAAGCCAGTGAAACCAAAAGTTCGTAAAATTAGAAGTCAAAATAAAAGTTTGGAATAACAAAATAAATACTTGAACTTTTACGTTAAGGCAATGACAACAAAAGATAATATTTAATTTTAAAATTCTTTTGTTATAAGAAATAAATTAATTAGATTTACGCTTGAAAATTATTTAACTAACTTTAAAAATCTCAAATCTATGAGCAAATTTGATGAAGCGTTCGACAAATACAAAGCGGCATTTGGTCAAGGCCTGGTTTCTACTGTGAATGACGAATTGTTAAAAAAAATTGCAAAGTCACTCGGACCATCTATTTATCTTAAGGATGCATCACTTGTTTCTTGTTCTGATCCAGTTGAATTAGCAAGAGTTAAGAATAACTTTTTAATTAAAAAGTTAGGTCTTGCAGATGGTGACAATTTAGATGCTGCTCTCAAATCAGTTTGTGAGCAATACGCTGGAAGCAAACAAAAGCATAGAGCAGTTTTCTATTATCTTTTGGTAGAAAATTTAGGATTACAAGATAAATTCTAAAAAATTTATTAAAAATAAAAACACCCTACTTGGTTTGCACCAGTAGGGTGTTTTTTTTTACATCATTTTAGATTCAAAATAAAAAACGGTTACAGAAAATTCATTCTGTAACCGCTTTTTTTATGTTTAAAATCAACTTGTTTTAGAATTTATTGATCTTAGCTGACTTACTATCACCGTTGTTTTGGCGAATTTTCAGGATATAACTGCCAATTGGTAATTCACTCATATCAAGTTCATAACGAACTTGCTCTTTCGTAAATTTCTGAGATTTCATCAAAGAACCCATTGAGCTATATATTTCAATGACCCCCTCAGTATTTTCAGTATCTAACACCTCAACGAAGAGTTGATTGTTAACTGGATTAGGATAAGTCATGACATTATCGCCTCCATTGATGTAGATAATTGATTTTTTCATCTCAGAGAATGAAATAGTACCATCTGACTCGATATGCTTAATGCGGTAATAAGAACGACCCATTTTAGGATCACTATCATTGAAATCGTACAAATTCTTCGCAGAATTTTGTGATTTCATCTCAGCAATAGAAGCAAAAGTTTTTCCATCAGAAGAACGTTCTACTACATATTTACTTGGAAGTTGCTCATCAGCCGTAATCCAATTCAATTTCACGTTGTGCGTGCTTGCCACTGATAAGTTAAAGCTTTGCATCAAACCCGAGCCACCCACTAAACAAGAAGTAACGGTTATATCGCGTGAAACTGAACGCACACAACCCAAATTATAAACCTCTAAAGTTACTTTTTTAGTTCCAGCAGAAGTAAATTTCACTTTAACAATTCTTGAAGAAGATGTGCTGATATCAGCTCCTTGGAAATACCACGCATAAGTAGCTGAACTTACACCTAAGTCACCCGCTTCAAAAGTTACCTCAGTACCTACACAAGCCGAAAAAGGACCTTTTGTAATTGCAGCAGAAGATTTAACCTTTTTAGTAATCGTATTTGATTCAGCAAATAAATCACATCCTGCTCTACGTACACAACGGATGATGTAAGCTGTGCTTGTGAGAGTTGGAACGTTTCTTAAATCTTTACCCGTTTCACCATCAATCACTCTCCATGTTGCAGGATTAAATACATTTGTGTTTGTAGAATACATCCACATATATTCAATTGCTCCTGAACCACCACTTGCAGGGGTTCTTTCAAGAACTG
>JANMYC010000751.1:0-4522 GCA_031381715.1 Saprospiraceae bacterium | reverse complement strand
GTTGCCCCCATACTTTCTTTGGCAATGCGAGCCTCTTCAAAGCCCTTTAAAAACTTTTCAAGCGTCCAAATATCAGCGATACTTGGTAAAATAGGCATTATCACCAAATCACTCAAAATAATGGCTCTGGTTGATAGCTCAAACAAAGCGGGCGTGCCATCAATGAGCACAATGTCATACTCCTTTTTTAATGATACTGCGGTTTTTGAAAGTTCATCGTTGCGGATAGCGATTACTTTCACGGGTGGCAAATCTTCCGTGCGCTCCTCGCTCCATTTGGTTGACGTTTGTAATTCAAAATCGGTGTCAATGACGCAGACTTTGTACTTTTTATGAGCAAATGCGACCGCCAAATTTTGAGTGACCGTACTTTTTCCAACACCACCTTTCAAATTCGTTACAGAAATTACCATAATTGAAGCCTTGAGTTTTATTCGTTTTAAAGAATGGTGTAAAAATAATACATTAGTTGAGTATTTCAGTATCTACTTAAATAATTTTTTACTTTTATACTTATGTAAGTATTTACTTACTTTTATTTTGATGAGCATTAAAAAAATTTTTAGTATTATTGCCTTGAAAATCTAAAAATATGACTCGATTACTCTTTTTGTTTTTAATTATTGCAACTCAAGTAACAGCTCAGAAGGTGGGCTACTATCAAGAACAACATAGACCACAGTTCCACTTTTCACCCGAAGCGCATTGGATGAACGACCCCAATGGCATGGTGTATTATAACGGTGAGTACCATCTTTTTTACCAATACTATCCCGATGGTATCGTCTGGGGACCTATGCATTGGGGTCATGCGACGAGTAAAGATTTGGTGTATTGGAAGCATTTGCCTATTGCGCTGGCTCCTGATTCTTTGGGTTATATCTTTTCGGGTAGTGCTGTGGTGGATTGGCGGAATACGTCTGGCTTTCAAAAAGGTTTCCAGGCGCCTTTGGTTTCAGTTTTTACCTACCACGATATGGCGGGTGAAAAAGCAAAACGAACTGATTTCCAATATCAAGGTATTGCTTACAGCACTGATAAAGGGGGGACTTGGGCAAAATATTCAAAGAATCCTGTGATACCGAATACTGAGGGGTTGAAGGATTTTAGAGACCCGAAGGTGTTTTGGCATGTGGGCTCGAATCAATGGGTTTTAATATTGGCAAGGGGGAATCAAGTGCGCATTTATAATTCGCCGAATTTAAAAGATTGGAAATTGGCAAGTGAATTTGGTGAAAACAATGGTGCAAAAGGGCTGCCTTGGGAATGTCCCGATTTATTTGAGTTGCCCGTTGACGGTAATTCTAAAAATAAAAAATGGGTAATGTTGGTCAGTTTGGGCGATGGTGCGCCGAATGGTGGCTCGGGTACCGAGTATTTCGTCGGCACTTTTGACGGTAAAACGTTTAAAAATGATAATGCGCCCGAAGTGACTCAATGGGTGGATTACGGAAGAGATAATTATGCGGGCGTGACGTGGTCGAATGTATCGCCTAAAGATGGTCGTCGAATTTTCTTGGGTTGGATGAGCAATTGGAAATATGCTCAAAATGTACCGACTGCTCCTTGGCGGAGTGCAATGACGATTCCGCGCGTTTTGAGTTTAAAAACAACTGAAAATGGGCTAAAATTGGTCTCAAATCCCATAAAAGAGCTTCAAATACTGAGGGGTGCTTTGGATGTGCAGATTTCGCCACAAGTCATTGAAAATGAAACGAAGGCAAAAACAGCTTTGAGTAAAACCATCAAAGGCGGTGAATTGGAGTTAGAGTTTGAGAAAACTTCTGCTACTGATTTTGGTTTAAAACTTTCCAATAATAAGGGCGAAAGTCTTTTTATTGGCTTGGATAATGCGACCAATCAATTCTATATCGACCGCACCAATGCGGGTAAAAACGATTTTTCAGATAATTTTAAAGGAAAACATTATGCGCCACGCTTTTCAAAATCCAGTAGGGTGAAGTTGCATATTGTTTTTGACCGCTCATCGGTAGAGGTTTTTGCGGATGGTGGTTTGACGGTAATGACGGATATATTTTTCCCCAATGAAGATTTTAATACACTGACTTTTTACGCCAATAACGGTCAAGTGAAATTGAAATCGGGTAGGGGATATGCTTTTAATGGTATTTGGAAAAAATAAAAAGTTAAACTTATCTAAGTATTTAAGTAAATAAGTAATTAAGGCTTTGAATAAATTTTTATTTTAAAATTTACCTAACGACCGTTTGGTAAAGTGAAACAAATCCTATATTTTTGTTTCAAAAATAAAAACGGAGATTAAAAATGCCCATTCAGAAAGTTACAAAAGAGGAAATTTTAATAAAATCAAAGGAAGTCTTTTGGCAACAAGGCTATTTTGATACATCTATGAGCGATTTGGCGGCGGCGTGCGGCTTATTTAAAGGGAGTTTTTATCATCATTTTTCGAGTAAAGAGGCTTTGATGAAAGAGATTTTGGAAATGACTCGGCACGACCTCAAGGAAAATGTTTTTTCAATAGCCCAAGATTTGCAATTGACACCCACGGAACGGCTGGCTAAAATGCTGATTAAATTGGGTAAAACCACGCTTTTACCCGATGGCGGTTGTTTTATTGGCAACACGACGGTGCAAACGGCTAAGCAGATGCCCGAATTTGCTGAAATACTGAGGGGTATCTTTGATGATTGGATAGGAGCGATGGCGCAAGTGTACAGCTCTCGTTTTGCACCGGAAGAGGCGCATAAATTAGCCAATCAAACGCTCGTGGAGCTTCAAGGGGCTGTGATGTTGAGCAATTTATATAAAAATCAAGACTATTTAAAAGAAGCTTTTTTACGCGCCACGGCTCGATTAGCGGAATAATTTAAACGCTTTTTGAAACGGCTGGACGATTTGACCCACAAAATCACGGGGAAAATCAGCGTCTTCTTCGGGCAAGCCAACGGGCAAATTTTTATCATCGTGGGGATAATAATTGGTTTTAAAAAGATAGTCCCACACGCTCAAAGTGATGCCATAATTATAGCCCTGTGGGTGAGAGGCAGGGAAATGTTTGGCATGGTGCCAGAGGTGCATTTGAGGACCATTTAAAAGGTATTTCAGAGGACCCAAAGAGATAAAAAGATTGGCGTGACCCAATTGACCCGTTACTAAAGTGAAAATATGGACAATAAAAAAATCGTGAATACCGAAGCCAATCATGGCTAAAGGGAGATATTCTAAACTGCGATAAATGATATTTTCCATAAAATGATAGCGCAAAAGAGCAGCAAAACCCATTTCTTCGACACTGTGGTGGACTTTATGAAATTCCCACATCCACGGCACGCGATGGAGCAATCGGTGAATATTCCATTGCATAAAATCGCGGAGGACGAAAATAAGTACCAATTGCAACCAGCCAGGCAAGTTACCTACTTGAATGGCGACGAGGTTGGTAATGCCAAAAAGACCTAAAAAATCTTTGAAAAACTCGACAAAAACTGATGAAAGGGCATTATAAGCAATGAGGGAAAAGAGGAAGTAATTCCAAAGCAGGTAAAAAGCATCAATCCAAAAATCTTGACGAATGAGCGGTTGATTTTTGCGCCACGGAAACATTATTTCAAGCAACCAAATAACGATTGAGCCACCGACTAACCAGTAAAAATGATTGTGCCAACTGGGATTTAAGACTGCATTAGAGATGTAGTTCCAATAACCCGAATAGGCAGAGGTAATTATTTGGATGTATTTATCCATAAAATTTTATGATTTGCAGCTGTTTTAAACGCAATGATACGATTATTTTTTTAGTCTAAAATTTACCAAACGTTTGGTAAAAATGTTTCACTTTTTAAAATCAAAAAATATGACACAATCGGAAATTAAAAACGAATTAGAAGCGGCTATTGTTCATTGCCGCGCGAAGGCTTTATCGGGTGATGCAGCCTTATTTTTTAAAAACTTCAATGAAAAATGGAGTATTGGTGAAAATATGATGCATTTATCAAAGTCCGCTAAAAGTGTGAATAAGGCTTTGAGTATGCCGAAAGAGCAATTAATTATGTTTGGAGTGCCTTCGCAGCCTTCGGGAACTTATCAGGATGTGGTGGATAGGTATCTGAATGTTTTAGGTACAGGCGTAAGAGCGACGGGTGGTTTTGTGGCTCAATATACTGAGGGGGATACTTTGGAGGATACCATGTCGCGCTTTGATGAGCAACATAAAACTTTAGTATCTATTTTGGGAAGTTTTAACGAGGAAGAATTGGATAAATATCAGTTGCCACACCCTGTGTTGGGCAATATGACTTTGCGGGAAATGTATTATTTTATGGTTTATCACATTGGACACCACCAAAAAGCGATTGAGCGGATTTTGAATATTGAAGTGTTGATTTAGCTATAGTTCATTTTAAAAATGCCTTTAGGCATGATATATCAGTAGAAACCAATAAAAATATCAATTTTAGTCCCATAGGGATGGTATATTGAACTCAATTTCTCTGATTGACTTAATAGTTGATTCAATATATCGTCCCTATGGGACTTTACT
>JANMYC010000742.1:0-3226 GCA_031381715.1 Saprospiraceae bacterium | reverse complement strand
TTGTTATAATCCCATTGATCCACGTCCATTTTACCATTTTCATCATTGATGATATAGCAGCATGACCTGTCAAAACTGGCTTCCCAACGAAGGGTGTCGAGGACTTCAATAGATCTACTTAAAAGATTGCGCGGTTTTGAAAAATGAGCATTTTTACTAAAACGAAACACATTTTTAAGTTTTGTGGTATCCGAAGCGATGATTTCAAGTGAAAAAGTCAAGCTGAAAACAGTTAAAAAGAAAAATTTCATGCGCAATAAGAATCTTTAATCGTTTTTAAAATCCTTTTTATGGATTGTTTGTTTTTAAAAGTAAATCTTAAGTCAAATTTTAAAACATGAAAATATCGTTTAAATACGTCGTTTTGAGTGCAATAGTAGCTGTTCTCATTTTTGAAAACTGCAAAAGAGATACAATTGCACCTAAAGATATACTTCCGACGGGTGCTTCAAAAATAGAGGCGACCACCCAACGCAACGGTGATGCCACAGCGGGTTATAATTATTTAGTCACCGGCGACTACGTTAGCAGTGGCATACCGCTTGATATATTCAAAACGGTATTCAATTCAAGCAGCCCCGATGACCTTTCTCGCACGAGCGATAATAAAGGAATACCTTTTAACTTTAACGTGGTAAGTGCCTCAAATGGTGTAAAAATAGTGGTTACGAATTGTTTAAATTGCCATGCCGATAAAATAAATGGGCAATTAGTCGTTGGATTGGGCAATACGACTGCTGACAATACCATAGATTTGGCTCAACAATTAGATGGATTAGATTTTTTTGTGCAGAGCCGATACGGCAGAACTTCGCCAGAGTGGGCAGCCTATTTGCCATTTACAAGAGGTTTTAGGGCTATTGCTCCTTACATCCGTACAAATGTGAAAGGGGTGAGTTCAGCTGATAAGATATTTGCCGCTCTTTCAGCACACCGCAACAAGGATGATTTAAAATGGCTCTCGACCCCTCAGTTTCCGATATCTGTGAAAACAGCTCCAAGTGATGTGCCTGCTTGGTGGTTGTATAAAAAGAAAAATGCTTTGTATTATAATGCTTTGGGAAAAGGCGATTTTGCTCGCTTGAATATGGCAACGGCTTTGGTAACGATGCAAGACAGCGCAGAAGCTCGAAAAATAGAAGCCCAATTTCCAAATTTGGATGCTTATTTAAAAACCATTCAAGCGCCTAAATATCCTTTCACGATTGACCAATCGTTGGCTCAAAAAGGGAAATCCCTTTTTAATGATAATTGTGCTAAGTGCCACGGAAAATATGAATCTGACGCTACTTATCCGAATTATCTCATTGATTTACAAGCGATTGGAACAGATGCCGCTTTAGCCGATGAAAATCAAAATTTCCCTCAATACCATACTTGGTTCAATCAAAGCTGGTTTTCAAAAAGCCCCAATGCTGCTCAACTTTTACCCACTCGAGGCTATATTGCGCCCCCGCTTGATGGTATTTGGGCTACGCCACCTTATTTACACAATGGTTCAGTACCTACGCTCGATGATTTGTTAAAAAGTACACAACGCCCCAAATATTGGTCAAGAACATTTGACAATAAAGCCGATTTTGATATGGTAAAAATGGGTTGGAAATATAAAGCAGAAAGCTCTAAAATAGATAATAATACCTACGATACCACTGTTTATGGCTACGGAAATGCGGGGCATTATTACGGGGATAGTTTCACTGCGGATGAGAGAAAAGCGGTGATTGAATATTTAAAAACTTTATAAATAGTTTGTAGAAATTAGAACACGATTAAATTCCTTTCGTATATATTAAAATAAAATTCATTTTCGTGATAAATTTACGAACCTTTTTAACAACTAAAAGTATGTTTTAAGTTCCATTTTCATTTGAAAATGAACTTAAAACATTTTTTAAATAAAAATCATTATGCAGCTATCAAAACGATTATTTACTCTAACTCTCATTTTATTGATAAACACACTGACGCTTAATATTTATGCCCAAAGGCTTGTTACGGGTTATATTATCACGAATAAGAATGATACAATCACTGGATTTATAAAATACGATGATTGGATAGCTAATCCCAGAGAAATTGTTTTTAAGAAAAACAAGCAAGCCGTGGCAGAAATCATGTCGCCTACCACTATTAAAGAGTTCAGAGTAAAAAATGAAAGATTTGTAGCACGTATTGTTTCATACAATACTGCCTCAACCGATTTACTTCTTTTATCCACCAGTCAATTACCACCAATGCGTATGGATACAGTATTTTTGGGAGTTGATATTATAGATAGAATCAATTTGTACGAACTCGTTAGACCGAATTTGTACAAGCATTATTTTGTTGAAACGGAGGGTAAAATCGAGGAATTGATACAGTATAAGCATTTCGTCGAAAAGAATGTTGTACAAACCGATGATTTTTACAAAGCAACATTGAAAAAATTAGCTCAAAATTGCGACAAAGCGATTCCAAAAATAGAAGTAACCTCTTTTTTTGACAAAGACATTTTTAAAATAGTCAGCCTTATCAATAAAGAATGTGGAGAACAAAAAGCTTCAAATGTATACATCAAAAATATCCGTAAACGCAGAGTAAGCTTTGGCATTACATCGGGAGTTGGCATTGCAAATCTATCTTTCAAAGGCTCGTCATTCTACAATTACTTGATTTTGGGCGACCGTACAGCAACTCCTGCTTTTAATGTAGGACTTAGAACTGAAGTAGCTTCTGCAAAAAAATTTGGTCGATGGCTATTTTCAAATGAAATATTATTTAAATCGTACTCCCACAAGTTTGTTTACATTGATAAAAATTTGAGCAGTAATGGTTTTCAAAGAATACAAAGTGACATTGGGTTTTCAACAATAGGCGCAAACTTTTTAGCAAAACACAAATTCAAATTGACAGGTTTTCGCCCTTTTGTTTTTGCTGGCTTACAAGTTTCTTACCAGATACTCACAAAAAATCTTAAAACAGATGAATCCGTGGATAATAACGTAACAACCCAAAGAATCGAAAGTGTATTATTCAAAAAAACGCCCAAGGAGGAAACAGGATTAATTTTTGGCTTTGGGGGGCAGTATAATAGGTATTCTTTGGATCTGCGTTATGTAAAGAGCTCAGCCATCATCAAAGGTTTACCCATAACGAATGCGAGTAGTTATGTTTTTCTACAAGCTGGTTTTAATTTTTAGGAACAAAAATTTACCTACTCTTTATTCCAAAAAGAAATTTC
>JANMYC010000737.1:0-11293 GCA_031381715.1 Saprospiraceae bacterium | reverse complement strand
ATCTGGGTTTTCATATTCGTACCACCATAAACGCCCACTGTCACCACATTCATGTACGTCGTCAGTTTTTGAGCTTCCTCCACTATCTGCACCACCAACTCACGCGTCGGCACAATGACCAATATCTGTGGGTGTTTATCCTTTGAAAACTGCCATTTGCGCAAGCACGGCAGCAAATAAGCCAGCGTTTTACCCGTACCTGTTTGCGCGATACCCACCATATCTTTACCCGACATAGCCACAGAGAAACTCTTCTCCTGTATGGGGGTTGGTTGCTCAAAACCCAAATCACTCAAGGCATTCAAGAGTGGTTTATTTAAATTCAAATCACTAAAAGTCATACTATCAAAAATTAAATTGAGCGCAAAGGTAATATTTTCAAGCACTATATCGAAATTTCATCTTTAGCAGTTATTTTTAGTGTACAACATTTGGAAAGTTTAAAACTTTTAGAATGTTGTATCTGATAAAACTAATTCCAGCTACCCCCTCAGTATAAAGCGGTTTAATTGAATGAAAATACACATAATTACACATATTTGTATTTAAATACTCTTTATTGTACAATTTTAAATACCATTTCCTTAAATTTTGGATAAAATGTAAAACACCCTACCCCCCAATAATTGCCTTTTAAGCAACCTTCACTCATCACACAAGTATTTTTAGTCTTCCGAGTCAAAAGATGCTTAGGTTTAAAAAAAACAAAGTCCAATTAAATTATCCCATCCATTTTTTAAAACAAAAACTCAAAATGTTTATCGTATTCCTAAATTGGTACATAAAAGTGTATTTTATTGTACATAAATACACACTTCAAATAAATTAAATTTCAATAATTAATACACATTTAAATACACTATTACACATAAATTTATATTTTTGCACAAAATTGTAAATTTATGGTCATAGCAGTAACGAATCTAAAAGGAGGTGTTGGTAAAACTACCGTCTCCACAAATCTGGGAGTAGCGTTCGCTCTGAGAGGCTACAGGGTGTGCATCATTGATACCGACGAGCAACAACGCTCCTCTGTAAAATGGTCGGAACAACGAGAAGACACTTTGGCTCACGTACCAGTGGTAACGGTCAGTTCTGAAAAGCTTATTCGAGAAGTAGATGCCATAAGTAAAAATTATGATATTGTTATCTTGGATGGTACCCCTCAGTTATCGAAGCTCGCAAGCAGCACTTTATTGGCGAGCGACATCATCATCGTCCCTATTTCGCCGAGCGGCTACGATTATTGGTCATTTGAATCTTTCTTGGAACGCTATAATCAAGCGCGAGAATTCAAAGAAAACCTCCAAGCCTTCCTTTTGCTCAATAAATTCACGGAGCAGTACAATGTGGATAAAGAGGTAAAAGCAGCCCTAAAAGAATTTGAATTGCCTTGCCTTGAAAGCAGCATTGGCGACCGTGTGGCTTATCGTGAAACCATCATCCAAGGAATGGGCGTTACGGAGCACAAGGATAAAAAAGCCCGCGACGAGTTCAATCGTTTGACCGACGAAATAGAAGGTATCCTGAAAAAAATGGCTTAAAACAGCCTCCCGAGTACTCAGAACGGTAAAAATCAATGCAAAATTTTATATTAAAATACATTACTGTACATAAATACACATAAGTGTATCAAAAAATACATAAAATGGCTAAAAAGCAATTAACCAGAAAATTAGTCAGCGTAGAAGAAAAAGAAGCAGCCCTTGAAGCATTAGAGCAAAAGAGGGTAGTAGAGAAACCCATGATTAAGGCACCAATTGTAGCAATTGCACCAGTTGAAAAATCAATAGTTAGCCCACCGGTTAAGCCGACTCGTGAGGTACATCGTTTTAATATCGAGTTACCCATGGATTTATATCAAGACATTAAAATTCATATTGACCACTCAGGTCAAACATTGAAAGGATTCCTATGTATGTGTGCTAAGGAATATTTAAAAAATAAAAAATAAAGCAACAGACATGTTTTGTGTGTTTTATAGTTTTAATAAGTTTTAACTGTTTATATGTTTAAGGTGCCTTAACTTATTGGTTATCAATCTTTTATATGTGGTTAAAACTACCAAATGTACACGCTATCACTACTAAATGTACATCTTAAAACTACCAAATGTGCACCATATAGCTACTAAATGTACACGGAAACGCTACCAAATGTACATTATATCACTACTAAATGTACACATCATAGATTAAAAGCTACTAAATGTACACCTGCAATGTACTAAATCCGCCCTTTTTCTCTATTTTATCCCTATTCCCTTTAGTTTTACTTATTAGTTGATTTAAAAGTCATGCAGTTTTATACTAGATTCAATGAAAAAGCCTTAAAAAAAGTGCTCTTGGTGTACATTTAGTAGCTTTTAAATAAAAACTCAATCCTCGTGTACATTTAGTAGCTTTTAAAAAAAAGGTCAAAAACTACTCGCTTATTAAGAAGGTATTTTTTATATTTACACAAAAAATACTTTTCATGGAAACTACCAAAGAGGTACTACTCTATAATTCCGAAAATATAGTTGTTCACTCCAACGATTTTATTCAAGCACGCTACAAGGATAAAGTTACTTTTTGGGAGATGGTGCTTTTCGGGCGCATGTGTTCCATGATTGACCCATACGACAAAGAGTTTCGCGATTACGAAATTCACGTGAAAGATATCATCGAGTCTTTGGGCTTAGAACGCAGCGGCAAGATTTATGAATACGTGCTGGATGCTGCACAAAGGCTACTCGATAGGAAAGTGGTTATCTATTTTAAAGATGAAAAAGGCGAGCAAAAAGAACTTGAAACCTACCTTGTGACGAGTGTGGAACGCTATACAAAGCGCGAATCTAACGATAAATTGGTCATAAATCTCACTTTTCACCCTAAACTCAAGCCGTTTTTACTGGAATTGTCAAGGGATTTTACGAAATTGGATATTAATAATTATAAGTTTTTGCATACGGGCTCGGGTATTCGTATTTACCAAATTTTGAAACAATACTTGGGAAAACGCCAAAAAATAGTGGAAATCAAGCTGGATGATTTAAAAAATATGCTTGGGGTAGGGGATAAGTACGAGTCTTATAATCGTTTTAAAGTAAAAGTGTTGGATGAAGCTCAAAAGAGGTTGGAAAAAACCACTGATGTGAAATTTACCTACACGGAAGTCAAAAACTCTAAAAAAATAGTGGCGATTAAATTTCACATTATGGAGAATAATCCGCCAATCCTGTTCGATGATGATATTTCGGCTGAAATATCAACCCCCTCAGTATTGCAGGATAATTCTGTCATTTCGATGACAACCGCCAGTATTATCACGCCCGTGCACGATTCACCGAATGAAGAAAAGGCAATTGAACAGCTTTTTAGCGAATTATACCCATTGGTAGGCTTAAAATGGAAGGTAAGTCCTAAAGTTTT
Source organism: Saprospiraceae bacterium (assembly GCA_031381715.1). Taxonomy (GTDB): domain Bacteria; phylum Bacteroidota; class Bacteroidia; order Chitinophagales; family Saprospiraceae; genus JAAFJT01. The sequence continues at coordinate 7,880 of JANMYC010000737.1, read as the reverse complement.
GATGGATTTAATGGAAAAACATCTCGCCAGTGATATTCAACAAGCTATAAGAGTCACCGAAAGAGCTTTGCAAGCCAATAAAATTAAAGATAATGTGGCGGGCTTTTTTGTGAAAGCCGTGCAAGAAGGATATAAAGACAATGCTGAGCAAGTTTCACATAAAAAGATAGTTTTAAAAGCTAAAACTGAAGCTCAAATACAGGTAGAAAAAGATAAAACGCTTCAAAAGCAACAAAAACAATTGGATTTATATCAAAAAGAAGAGGCCATTTTTCTAAAACTTATTGAATCTGACAATGCTTTAATCGCAGAAGCAATCGAAAAAATACAATATTCGATGTTCAGAAGTTCTTATGACTCCATGAAATCCATTGATGAAAATTTAAAGAGCAATGCCTTTAAGGCTGCCTTATTCAATACCATTAAATCCCTTAAACCAGATAGTTTTATGTAAATTTATGTACAATAAAACACATAAATTTACATAATTGTACAATTTCGCTTTATTACTGCCAATATTTCATTCCCATTTTAGCATAAAAGATAAAACAAAAAGCAAAATAGCTAATATTGAATTATTGAAAATGAACTTGTTTTGGGCTTGTAAAGCGGAACTCCAGTTCCGCATATTTCTTTACGTCTACTTATACAGAATATGAAAATGAAAAGAGTTGCTTTTAAAATGCAATTGCACCGTGGGCAGGCTGCAGAATATAAAAAACGCCACGATGAACTGTGGTCAGATTTAGGCGATTTGCTGAAAAGCATTGGTATTAATGACTATTCAATTTTTTTAGATGAAGAAACGTATTCGTTATTTGCCATTTTAAAAATTGAAAACCCCGACCTTTTGGACACACTTCCTGCGCATGAGGTCATGCAGCGTTGGTGGAAATACATGGGCGATATTATGGACGCCAATCCCGATAATTCCCCCGTTGTGAAGCCTTTGACGGAGGTTTTTCATTTGACGTAAAATGGTTTTAGAAATGGCGCTAAACAACATAAATTAAAAATTTCAACTCTATCCTCTATAAAAATGAAAAAATCTGCTGTTCTGATAGCTGTTTGCTTCAGCTTCCTATTTTTTAATAAAACGCTCCAAGCACAACGCAACGAAACCAAAGCCAATGACTCCAATACGCCCCTACATCTTTTAAAACCCGATTATCCTGTTCCTTACGGAAAACCCTCTGAAGAAGATATAAAAGTAACAATCAACCGCATTTATACATATTTGAACGAGGTGACCCCCCCTCAGTATGTGCACTCAAAAACGGGTGAAATCATCACTGATTTCACTAAAATTGATACCAATACGATGTTGAAAAAAGGGGATTTTCGCATTGTGAGTTATGAATGGGGCGTGACGTATGCCGCAATGGTATTGGCAACGGAGGCAACTGGTGATAACCGCTATAAAGAATATGCTGATTTACGGCTTAAATTTTTAGCAGAATCAGCGCCTTTTTTCCGCAAATTTTCAGCGGAACACGACGATTGGGGTTCAAAAACACCTTTGAGAAACTTGCTCTTGCCTCGTGCTTTGGACGATTGCGGTGCCATGTGCGCAGCGATGATAAAATCTGTGCGCGCGGGCAACAAAGCCGATTTGCGCTCGTTGATTGACATACACATCAATTACATCATGAACAAGGAACACCGCTTGGCTGATGGCACATTGGCTCGTATGCGCCCGCAGCCGAACACCATGTGGCTCGATGATTTGTTCATGGCAATCCCCGCTTTGGCTCAAATGGGCAAATTGACGGGCAATAAAAAATACTACGATGAGGCTTGCAAACAGGTTTTAGCCTATTCAAAACTCATGTTTAATAAGCAAAAAGGCATTTATATGCACGGTTGGGTCGAAGGTATGAAAGAGCATCTACAATTCCATTGGGCGCGCGCCAATGGCTGGGCCGTCATGACTGAGGTGGAGCTTTTGGAGGTTTTACCTGCAACGCATCCGCAACGCCCTGCTATTTTAAAGCTTTTAAAAGACCACGTAAAAGGGCTTTTATCATCCCAATCAGGTTCAGGTTTTTGGCACCAATTGCTTGACCGCTCCGATTCTTATCTTGAAACCTCGGCTACGGCAATCTATACTTTTGCGTTTGCAAGAGCCATAAATCGAGGTTGGATTGATGGCTTGGCTTATGCCCCCGCCACGCTTTTGGCTTGGAATGCAGTGGCAACTAAAGTGAACCCAACTGGACAAGTTGAAGGCACTTGCGTAGGTACAGGCATGGGATTTGATCCAGCTTTTTACTACCACCGCCCAATTAGCCCTTATGCAGCACATGGTTATGGACCAACAATTTTGGCAGCAGCCGAGGTTATACAACTTTTAAAAAATAAGCAATTTGAGATAAATGACAGCTCTTTGCAGTTGTTACAAAAGAAGTAAAGTGGAACTCCAGTTCCGCAAAAAACGCAAAATACTGAGGCTGAAAAGACGTGGAAAGAGTTTTTTAACGCCCAAATACTATAATAATAACTCAGTTTTTGCCGCTCAGAATATCCCAGTGCCCAATGGTGCCTCAATGCGATTGAATTATTGGAAATGATATGGGAGGAGCTGCCCAAGGAGAATGATTTGTGGGATAAAAAATAATTTTATTTTTTACCCAACCTTTTTTAATAAAACAACTGTCTATCACTATGATAAAATCATGTGATGGACAGTTGTCAATTATGGGGTTTATACTTTTTTACACATTTAAAATACTATAAAATGAAAAGAAACATTTTAATCTTAACGGCTCTTTCCTCCCTCTTTTTTTCATGTTACAAAACACATTTGGAGGAAGTTGAATACTTTGGACAAGACGTTTATGAAAAAGTTACTGAATACTCAAATGGCTTCAAATTAGGCACGCATGATGTTTTTAATATTTATTTAGAAAGAAAAGACACTTTAGGTCAACAGCATATTGTTGTCACTTCTCACATCAACTATAATCATACTTTGGATACTTTTATTTTGAACGATAATATTCGTTTTGGATTACCGATTCATTTTGTATCTGATCGTTTTAAAACATCATTATCAAGCGATAAAGACCAAACTGTTTCTTTTGAAATTCGTTCCAAAACGCCTCAAAATGAAGTGATGAAAGGACATATTATTATTGCCAAGGCTAACCCAATAACAGCAGAAAATCTGGGAAATAATACTTTTAAAATAACGTGGAAACCTCAGGATAGGCGACAAAATATATTAATAAACGTATCCTCACTTCTTGCTTATACTCCACTTCTAAATGGATATGCCGTTGAAACAGTAGACGACGGCGAACATATTTTAGATGCATCTATTTTTAAAAAAATTAGAAATCAACGAGAGTCCATTTCCTTTAATCCTTCTAAGGAGCCAGTATCTATTAAGTTAACCCGTAAATTTCCTCAACGTTTAACCGTAGTAGAGCAGCCATCTACTGGCGTAAAATATAGCGTTTACGGAGGTGATTCGGGTGGGAGTACTACTGTAGATGTATTAGTTGAATAAAAGGTGCTATTTTAAAAAAACGTGCCATTCCGATTTTCGGAATGGCACGGCTTTTTTAATTCTTTTTCGCCATTTCCAAAGCTGTAGTGGTGATATAATACTTTGTAATCATATTGGGTACTTCCCAAGCGGGCATTTTACCTTTTTTTAAGAATGAAAAATACTTTTCAGCAACTCGTCCGAAGTGCGATTCATGCCCTTCATCAAATACTTTAGGGACGATGACTTTCCATCCTTTTTCCGTTTTTTCAAGTGAAATGCCCGCAAATTGCTTTTGAATATAGGGCAACGACCCCCTCAGTATTTTATCAAAATCAGCATTTAAAACCAGTGGCTCGATGTATAAAGTGGGCTTGAAATTCTGCTCTGCACCTTGTCGGATGATTAAATTGGCTTTGGTACCCCGCATGATGGAGTAGTGGGTATCGCCGCCGCCTTCGGGTGCTTTGTACGCCCAAGTCACGGACGCTTTGGCAAAAATGCCTTTGATTTGATAGATGATTTCACCGTTGGAATATACTTGTAAAACATCGTTTTTAACGTCTTTTTTCAAATAATCGGGAAATTGTTTTTCATTGGTGATGGCTGTAAATTCGCTCAAAGTCATGTCCGTTTTCCAACGGCGCGCCTTTTCAATTTTAATGTCCTTTTTATAATCAATAATTTGCTCTGGAAAACATTCCCATTGAATCAAATCCACCAAATGCGTATTCACATCCACGATGCCTTCCCCCTGCTGCTCGACATCCATGAACCACGCTGGTCGTATCAATGGGCTACCCGACACCATTTTATTGAAATGGTGCACGCTCTCTTTTGTCACCGCTGGATTCTCCGCCGTACCTTTCTCTAAAGAGCCAAATACTGAGGGGGTCATTGAAAACGCGCGTTGCAACATGGTGGTGATTTCGTAGCGTTCGGTCATGATGTCGTAGAGCAAAACATTTTTATTTTTAGCGGTTTCAAACGTATTTTTCAATATTTCAAAGCCTTTTTTATCAATTACCATCGGTTTATCGGCTAAAACATTCAATCCTGCAGCAATGGATTTTTGAATGTACTCCGTTTTTAATCGGTTGTTGCCCGACATGACGACAACGTTTCCTGCTTTTTCAGCAAGCATTTTCGGCATAAAATCAGCGCCAATATAAGATATTAAAGACCAGTTTGTTGGATATTCTTTACGAGAATTGTAATCCACAATTCGCTTAAAGTGCATGTCATAATCATTGCCGTTAGGAGCATATATATGAACAAATGTGTCCACCTCTGGATACATTTTTTTTTGAATTAGAGCCGCGTGGAAATGCCCAGGGTCGAGTGTAATAAGGTGAATTTTAGCCGATTTTACTTGTGAAAAGGCTAAATGGGCATATAAAATGCCGATTAAACTGAGTTTTATAGTTTTCAAAATGTGCCTTTTTAAAACCACAAAGGACACATAGTCACTCAAAGAATTTCTGTGTGCCTTTATGCCCTTTGTGGTTATATTTTTAATAAAAAAATTAACTAATTATATACGGCGCCCGTTGCGGACGGCTCAGCATACTATTCGCTTCATCATCATTTTTAAAACGCTCGCGCATTGGATCCCAATACACTTTACGTTTTAATTTCATGGCAATATGATGAACCAAACACGCTGACGTTGAGCGATGAGCTACTTCCACAGGTGCAACGGTGGGTTGACGAGATTTTATGCAATCGAGCCAGTTGCCATGTTGCTCAGGGCTTTTATAAAGGTGCGTTTCAGTATCACTGATTATAGAAGTCAATATTTTAGGATTGCTCGCTTGCAAAGGTGCTTCCGTCGCTGCTTTTACAGGGTCGCTGGAAGTCACGCTACTGCCACGGGTGACGAATATCCACCCCTCAGTACCTTCGAATTTTATGCCGTTGGGTATTTCGTTGCTGACGACCATCTTCGTTCCATTCGCGTAAAGGGCTTCGGTGCGGAAAATGCCGTGCACATCCCACAAACCACTTTTAGGAAAATCTGCCACACCTGACACTTCAATGGGTCCGGTGTGTTCCCAACCCATAGCCCAATGTGCGGTGTCGATATGGTGTGAACCCCAACCAGTAATCATGCCCGCGCCGAATTGCTCGCAACGCAACCAGCCTGGACGATCGTAACCAACTTGTGGATGCACCCTTTTTTCAGTGTAATATTTGTAGGGGGTTGAACCCAGCCACATATCGTAATTAAAGTTTTTAGGGATGGGCATTTCGACTTCATTTTCTCCCGAAGGGTCGCCCGGTAAACCCACGTAAATGGTTTTTATGTTGCCAATACGCCCATTGCGCACCAATTCGCAGGCTTTGTGAAATTGAGGCCACGGATCTTGAGAACGCTGTTGACTACCCATTTGAAAGACTCGCCCCGAACGGTGCACGGCGTTGCTCAATGCACGCCCCTCAGTAATAGTGAGGGCAGTAGGCTTCTGCATGTACACATCTTTACCCGCTTCCACGGCGTGGATGCCGATGAGCGCATGCCAATGGTCAGGCGTACTGACAATTACGGCATCAATATCTTTATTGAGCAAAACTTCCCGATAATCATCGTAAATTTTGACACCATCGTAGGGTTTTCCTTCTTTTTTACTGTAAAAATCGTTGACCAATTTGCTGCCATCTTTAGCGCGATTGCCATCGACATCACAAACTGCCATTACGCGAGCGGTATCAAATTGTAAAACGCCCGGCAAATCGTGCCCCTGCGAAATGCGCCCGACGCCAATCGCTGCGACATTTACGCGGTTGCTGGGGGCGTTTTTACCGAAAACTGAAGCGGGTACAATAGTCGGCACACCGCTGCTTGCTAGGGTTGTTGCAGCCAGCACAGTGGTTGTATTTTTAATAAAATGACGGCGAGAGAGATTTTTCATGTGTTGTTTAGTTCTTTTAATAAAATGAATTGACCCTTTAAATATAGAAATTTAAACAAAAACGATAACTATATTTTGACGAAAGGGTTGTTTTCTCTTTTATACAAATGGTAAGACGCTAAAACTTGTGTGATACCCCCTCAGTATCGAGCATAAAAAAAGGATTTTTAAACTTTAAAATCCTTAAATAATTGATTAACAAAGCTTAGCGAACTGCGGCTCCTTTTATAACTAAATGCGACTTGACAAGGCCATTGATGACATCATTGGCAATATTCCGAGCTATCGGGATTTGATGTTCATTTATGAAAAGATCAGTTCTACTGATAGCTGTAATTTTAGAAGTATTGACCAAATATGAACGATGCACCCGCAAAAAGGCTGAAGAAGGGAGATATTCCTCTATTTCAGTCAAGGTCATTAAAGTGGTGTGCGTATGATTGGCGGTGACAATCTGTGTATAGTTTTGCATTGAGTTCAAATACAAAATTTTATTTATTTCAATTTTGACGTATTGGTTGTTTTCCCTAATGAAAAAGAATTCACTTTCTTTGGGTGGTTTATAAGATTGTTTTTCGTTGAATCTTAAAGACGCTTTTTCAATAGCTTGCATGAAACGGGGCGTTGAAAAAGGCTTTATCAAGTAGTCCACCGCATTCAATTCATAGCTTTCTGCCGCAAAATTAATGTGTGAGGTGATGAAAATGACGAGGGGTGGGTGCACCAAATGCCGCATGAAATCTACACCATTCACTTCGGGCATTGCCACATCTAAGAGTATCAGATCAACTACCCCCTCAGTAATCAAAGGATTGGCGGCTATTGGCGAGCTAAATGTGGCAATAAGATTCAATGAAGGATGTGCTTTGACTTGAATGGATGTTAGTTCGAGCCAGTCTTTATCGTCATCGATTATGATTGTTTTTAGAGGATTGATTAACATGTTTGTTGATTTTTTATTTTCTCATCAAATATATTTAAAAATTTGTTTGTTTTTTAATTGTTATAGAAAATGTTTTCAATTTTTACAAATATTTTCAATTCATCAATCATTTTCTACTATTTGTCAATGTTTTGTTGTACTTTATCAATCTTTTTAAATTAAATAAATGTATATATCTTTCTTTGTTTAAGATTTACAAAAAATAGCCTTGCTTCAGGCTTATGATTTATACCCTAAAAATATAGGTCATCATCAAAATAACCGAGCATATCTCAAAGATAAACACAAGGCTGTCCTGATACAAAGGGGCAGCCTTATTTCGAGCTGTTAAAATAGCGAATTCAATTTAACTATTGTAGTGAGCCTAAATACATGCGGCACTTGTCCATGAATTGTCTATGTGCAAAGTTTGTTATTCAAGGATTTATTATCTGTCTTTGTGGTAACAAATAGTATTAAAAGGTTCAAACTGAAAATTATTGCTTCCAAAAACGGATAAAATATTATAAATATACGTAATTACTTAGCCGAAGAG
>JANMYC010000708.1:0-8842 GCA_031381715.1 Saprospiraceae bacterium | reverse complement strand
GTCATCATATAAACTTGAAAATCCTCTTTTTCTGCTTGCTTTGCCAAAGTGCCAATGACATCGTCAGCCTCAAAGCCTTCCGCTGTGACAATAGGAATGTTCATTCCTTTCAAAATTTCTTTGATATAAGGGATGCCAAATGAAATGTCTTCGGGTTGAGAATCGCGATTGGCTTTATATAAATCAAACATGTGGTGACGAAAAGTAGGCGTGGGTAAATCAAACGAAACCGCTAAGTGAGAAGGGTTTTCTCTTTTCATCACATCGAGCAATACACGGGTAAAACCACTGATACACGATACATTCCATCCTTTGGAGTTCATCAAAGGACGTGAAATAAAGGCATAATGCGCTCTGTAAACCAAAGCATGACCATCTAAAAGAAATAATTTTTTCATGAAAATATTTTAAAACAGATTCGTTGAGCAAATGTAAGAAATGAAAACATACCCCTCAGTATTTTACTCATTTTTTAAATAAAACAAAAGAAAAAGGTTCTATGATGATGAATCTTAGAACCTTTTTCTTTTGTTTTTGCAACAGATTTTTCAATTATTTAAACAGTGAATCAGCTCTGATTTTCTGAACAAAAGGGACATCCGCTCCCGCCAATGACGCTATTTTTTCGTCATTGAAATCCGTGTTCTTTATCAAATTTGTCACAAATACCAATTTGTTCTGATAGTCTTTTAAAACCATGCCTTCTTCTCTCCCTTCTTTCAACGCTTCTTTTCGTATAATCTCTTCGTGGATTTTTGCTTGAATGAGGAAATGATGATATTCCTCTATTTCTTGAAGTATGGCTGCTTTTGTTCCATGATTATTTACTGAATTAATGATGGGCATGTTTCTGTTATTTAGCTTGTAAATCAATACGTATTTTTTTAACAAAGTCAGTATTTGCTCCTACCAATAATGCTATTTGTTCATCGGTGAAATCAGTATTCTTTATTAAATTTGTAACAAATGTTACTTTATTTTTATAATCCGTTTCTTTCCGAATCACCTCATCATGGATTTTGACTTGACAGCGGAATTCTTCATAATCTTCGATGTACTGAAACTCTTCTGTTTTCAAATTATCTGTTCTGATTCTATTGATAACTGCCATGAGTATTTTATCTTCTTCAAAGTTAATAAAATCTTCTTTTCTATTGTTCTTGTTGCGTGATTTTTCAGCTAACTCAAACCATTTGAAGTATTTACTGAACTTCTTATTTTTTACAATATTCTTTTGGAAAGCATAAATTAAACGGTTTTTAGGCAAAAACTAAACTACTGTACAGTAAAAAAATATAATATAAAAAAGGAGTACGAAGATTGCTTATTTCAAGTTGATGAAAAAAGAAAGAAAGCAATCAAACGTACTCCTGTGGACAAAGATATTGCATAAATTAGCAATATTTAACTATTTAAGTCCACAGAAATTGGGTTTATTATTAGTAATAGCCAGTTGTATATTGAAATCACGGACAAGCTGTTTGTACAAAGCGAGTGAAAAAATTAAGAGCGTTGTAGGGATATCAAACCCTAAAGGCATTGAATATCAAACATTTATCAAATTTTTTGCCACCGGCAAAGGGGATTTGATACAAAAAGCGATATTACAATTAACGCTCTTATTTTTATTTCATACCTGCACCAATTGTCATCTTGTCTTAGACCGAACCAATTGGCAATATGGCAAAACGCATAAAAATATCCTCTGTATTGGCGCTATTTATCACGGTTGTTTCATTCCTTTGGTGTGGATAGACATTAATAAAGCCGGTAACTCAAAGATGCAGGTGCGTTTAGAGCTCATTCAACGCTTGAAAAGTCAATGGGTTGAAGTATTGCCATTTCCCGCTTTGCATCTATCGGGTGACCGTGAATTTATCGGTGATTTTTGGCTTCGCCAACTGGTCAAACTGGAAATTGACTTCGTTATTCGGATAAAAAAGAATAAAAAATGCCAAGTTTGGTTCAACGACGGTATCAAAAACCGTGAAGTCAAGATTAAGACTTTGCACCGATATATGGCTAAAAAAGGGCTAAAATCTATCGAAATCGTGTTGGCAGGCGATTATATCGCTCAACTCATTATCATAGAAAATTCGTCCCCTAATCCTGATGAGCCTTTTTTATACCTCATCACTAATATCGATGATGTCCAAAAAGCAACTCAACTTTATCGCATGCGTTGGAAAATTGAATGTTGTTTTAAACACTTGAAAACCAATGGTTTCAACTTAGAAAAACAGGCTTTTACAGCACCTCATAAAATTGAACTATTATTGAGTTTGCTGGTTTTGGTCTATGCTATGGCTATCTATGAAGGTATCATTATTCATCAGTCCCCAAAGACTAAACCTAAAATCAAAAACTATAAGGTGTTGGATAACTTTGGTGAAATAAGGCTTGTTTACTATCCCGCTATTTCAGTCTTTAGAGCCGGTTTGGCTCTCCTTGAAAATACAATTACTAATGTCTTTAAACTTATTCGATATATCAATAAACTTTTAAAACCTTATTGGCCTGTTAATCAACATTTTATATCTTAGTTTTTTTTGTGTGACAGTAATTTAGGCAAAAAGTCAAGGTTTTTTGAATTATTATTCAATATATTCAACACCTTTTTACGTTGTGATTGCAAAATAGATAAATCTGCGTCAAGCCATATTTCATCGTTTTTTAAAAAATCAATACAGGGCTCTGGTAATATTGAAAAAGCTACATAATCATCTTTAAATTTCAGCGTTTCGTCAGCCACCCAAATCAATGTTATAGCAGGTTCGATACCATCATAATTTCGAGTTTCGTATTTCCTACCATTATTCAAATCAAGGCTTTTCATGGGTATGTTCTCTAATTGTAGAACGCTATTTAAAGCAAAATAAATATAAAAACGCTTAACAATATCCGTTTTGAACCATTGCTGCATATCAATAATAACATATTGCCCTTGTATGCAACATCTAAAATCAAACTCAATTGCTGCTGCATCATTAGTTACTTTATGAGTAATACTGAGGGGTTCAATCGTTTCAATAGTTACATCTAAAAAATCTTCTAAAAAACTTTTAGCGATTTCGAGGTCTGAAAAAACTTTTTTAAAAAAGCGGTCATAGTTTAAAGGTGCTAAATACATAGTATATTTTTGTTTTAAAATTGATAAAACAAATTTAAAACAAAATAAACTTATTTTAAAATATTGTAAAACATAAAGTTTTTAAATATTTTACTAAAAATCGTAACTTCGCCCTAATGAATAGAAAATTAGACCTTTTACTTGAAATATATAAACTATGGCGGTAAAAATAATTTCGGCAGGCGCCGGTAGTGGCAAAACATACAGACTTACTCAAGAGATGGTTAAACTCTTGCGGGAGGGCACTCGTGCAAGCGGTATTATTGCCACCACTTTCACCTCGAAAGCTGCTGCTGAATTGCAAGAACGGGTACGTACGAAACTGCTCGAAGAAGGTTTGACGGAGCAAGCCAATGACCTTTCAAATGCGCTTATCGGTACGGTGCATGGCTTGGGTGTGAAATTATTGAAACGTTTTGCATTTGAAGCGGGCGTATCACCTCAAGTGGATATTATTGCTGATGAAGACCAGCAAATCATGTTCAATCAATCGCTTGCCCAGATTTTGACTTATGAGCGCGTTGAAAATATGAACGTTTTATGCGAAAAATTGGGTTTAACTAAAAAAACGGGTACGTATGATTGGCGCAAAGATGTCCGCCAATTGGTGGATGTAGCCCGCGCCAATGCCTTTTCAAAAGACGTTTTAGAGGAAAGTAAAAAACGGTCTTTCTATACTTTTCAAGCCTTCCTCGGCGAGCCTTTTACTTCCGAAGTGGCTTATAATGATAAATTGCAAGAACTTCTCAATCAAAGTATTGATGCGTTAACGGGTGGTGCGGATGAAACAAAAGTCACCCAAGAAGCCTTGAATGATTTGAGAATGTTGCGCAATGAATTGCGTCAGCGGGAGTCATTACAATGGCACCAATGGGTCAAAATTGGTAAACTCAAAGTAGGCGCTAAAAGCCGTGAAGCAGTCCAAGAATTGCTTGATTTTTCTAAAATACACACCCAATTTCCTGCTTTTCAAGATACTATAAAGAGTTTTATTGATAATATTTTTGATATTGTCATCGGAGGAATCGCCGAATACGACCGGTTCAAAAAGCAACGTGGCTTGATTGACTATACGGATATGGAAGTCCTTGTTCGCCAATTATTGGCGAACCCCTCAGTATTGGAGGTGCTACACGACGAATTGGACTTGCTGATGGTGGACGAATTTCAAGATACCAGCCCTATACAATTGGATATTTTTTTAAAACTATCACATATAGCTAAAAACTCCATTTGGGTAGGCGACCCGAAGCAAAGTATTTATGGTTTTCGTGGGGCTGAACCACGCTTGATGGAAGCCATAATTAAGCATATCGGTATCAAGGATGAAGATATTTTAAAAGATTCGTGGCGCAGCCGACCCGATATAGTGAATGCCACGAATGCCATTTTTACCAAAGCTTTTAAAAATTTACCGACCGAACAAGTAGCCCTTACGCCCAAGCGTGAAGATGCCAATCTTCAAACTGATGCCCTCATTCATTGGCAATTTGCCTTCGATAATGGCGGTGATACCCGTAAAAGGCAGCCCGCTGCGCCATGGACTGAAAACTGCATTGCCGAATCATTGCGCGTTTTTTTAGAACGCCAACCCATGATTTTACCCAAAGGTGAAAAAGAATGTCGCCCCGCCCAAGCAGGAGATGTAGCGATACTTTGTCGCACCAACGACCAATGTAAAACGGTGGCTGAGGCATTGCATCGGGTAGGCTTGAAAGCAGCAATCGCCCGTACAGGTCTGCTTGAAACGGCTGAGGCAAAGTTGATTTTTGCCGTTTTACGCTACCTTTTAAATAAGCATGATTCGCTTTCGGTGGCGGAGATTTTACTTTTAGCCGAACAAAAACATCTGGCTGAAATCATTGAACATCGCTTGGCTTTTTTAGCCAAAGTAGGTGAGGATAAATACGATTGGAAATGGGCTTATGACAATGATTTTATCAAACAAATCAATGACCTCCGAAGAGACATTTTAGAGCTTTCATCCAACGAAATTCTTAATTTTATTTTAGAAGAACTCGACCTTCGGCGCATCATAGTGTCATGGGGCAATACGACACAAAGACTTGATAATGTTGATGTTATACGTAAATTATCTATTCAATATGAAGAAAACTGCAACCGCTTGCATACAGCCGCTTCGTTAGGCGGTTTTTTACTTTGGCTCGGTAATTTACAAGAGCGGGGCGATGATACACAAAGCAGTGGCGAAGGGGCTGATGCCGTGAATGTGCTCACTTATCACCGCTCAAAGGGCTTAGAATACCCTATTTTGATACTCGGTAATTTGGATAATAACCTAAAAGATCAAGTGTTCGGAGTCGCCATTCAGCCGCTTACAAAGTCAGATACTGACGGGGTAGATTTAAATGATATTTTAGGCAATCGATGGCTGCGTTTTTGGGTGAACCCTTACGCTGATTTATTTAAAAATACAGAACTTGAGGAGCGTATCAATAGTTCCGAAGCCAAAGCCGAAGTGAGGCTTGCGGCTCTTGCAGAGGAGGCGCGTTTGCTTTACGTGGGCATCACCCGAGCGCGGGATTATCTGATATTTCCGACTACTCAAACCCCTACAAAATGGCTCAATCGCACGTGGCATGAGGGTAAAGAGGATTTTCCAACCCTTGAGGAAGGCAATGAAACCCATTTTTTATGGCAGAATAAATACCTTTCTAAGGATTTTGAAGAATTTGTGTACGAAAAGGATTTTGGGTATGCGCCTACGAGCGTTGAAAAAATACAGTTCATAGAAGAGCGCAAGGGGAAACACTCCTTTTTATCCTATAAAATTGATATTGAAAAAGAAAGTATGGTGCATGAAGGCCGCATACAACTCGGTGATATTGAGGGATATGCTCCAGCCATAGCACTCAAGGAAGGTGCTCAACCACAACGGGTTGCTCAAGCACTCAACTCATATTTAACAACTATGCCTGAAACTGAGCGGTTGGCATTAGCCAAATCATTGGTTGACCGATATGATGTTGCAGAAATGACTGTATATCAACAATTTGTGCGGAATGGTGATGCTTTTAAAATATATTTAAATACCCTTTTTAAAATAAAAAATCAACTCAATCGCTATCCTGTTAGAGCACATTTCAATGGGCGATTAGTGGATGTAGAGGTTGATTTTTACCTTGATACTGAGGGGGGGCATATTTTAATTATAAATAATGATTTTTCAAGTGATTCTAAAAAAATAAAGTCAGAAGCAGCCCGCATGGCGACAAAAGTATCATGGATTAAAAAAGCTTTTTTGGCTACTTTAAAAGATAAAAATAAGGTCAAAATAGAGACTTATATCCATTTTCCATTATTGGGTTCATTGATAAAAATCGAAATTTAGGTATGTCAAACGATAAGCGGTGGGCATTTTTTTACTTTTTATCGGCAGCCAGCGTCTTTTTTTACGTAGCCTACCGAGCCTTTAATTTGTCATTGACACACGACGAAAGCCTATCCTATTCCATCGTTTGGGGCAATAAAGAATACGCCGAAGATGCCAATAATCACCTTTTGAATACCGCTTTGATGACATTTTTAGTCAAAAAATATGGTGATGCGGAGTGGCTTTTAAGGCTGCCCAATGTGCTGAGTTTTATTATTTATGCCTTTTTTTCTTTTAAAATCATTCAAAAACTGCCTTCAAACGCTTTGAAAATAGGCAGCTATTCACTGATTTTACTCAATCCTTTCATACTTGATTTTTTCTCTTTGGCGCGCGGCTACGGCATTTCGTTGGGCATGATGACGGCGAGTATTTATTTTTTACTAAAAATAGCGGATAATTATAAATCCATCTTCTACAATGTCGCTTTTGCCTTTTTTTCAATTGGAGCCGTTTACGCCAACTTTACGCTCCTCATTTTCTACTTAGCGGCAATGACTATTTGGGGTTCGATATGGCTTTATCACCAAAAGTTGAAAATATTGATAAGCCCGATACCCCTCAGTATATTGGCATTTCATGGCTATAATTTGTACTTTTTACTAAAGTTTTTATTCTTTTTAAAAGAAAAAGGCAAACTCTACGCGGGCGGTAAAAGCCTTATGGAGGGCATTGTGGAATCCAATATTACGTGCTTATTGTATGATGAAAATTCGCTTTTCAAACCTCTTGAAAACACATTAATTTATGTAGCAAGCGGCATTTTTTTCATTGCTTTTGCTGCCGCTTTATTGAAGATATTTCTTTCAGATTTTAAGGTCGTTTTGGCTATTTTATTAGCCATTTGTTTAATTATTCCCTTTTTACAAAACCATTTTCTGGACATTTTGTATCCTTTGGAGCGGACGGCTACTTTTTATTATGTGCTTTGGGTTTTGTGCTTGAGTTTTTTGAGTTTTAAAAATGAAATCCTGCAAAAAGTACATTTGTTCGGGGTTACAGTTTTAAGTGTTTTCGTCTTTGTAAATTTTATTAAAACGGCTAATCTGCATTATTCACATTCTTGGAAATATGATACGAATACGAAGGATATGATGCAATCACTCAAGTATTTTAAGGATAATCAACAGCTTTCGGATAGCACCAAAATGACGGTTTATTGGCTTCAATACCCCGCATCAAATGTATATTATCGCCCTAAATATGCTTACTCTTGGTTAACAATTTCGCAATTTGACGCTGAAAAAATACAAAAAGACGACCTTTTTTACTTGCCCGAAGACATTGCCAATTCCGTTTTTTTTAAAGAAAATTATCATCTATTAAAACATTATCCAGATACTAAAACTGTACTTTTGAAAAAAAAATAGTCAATTCAGCAAGCGAGATTTCGCTTAACATAATAACTAATAATCAATAACCAATATATCTATTATTCGATGAAAAATATAGTTGCTTTTTTAATTTTGATTTTACTTTTTACGCAATGTAAAAATGAAACGAAACCAACGACCACAGCACCCGAAAAACAAGAGCAAACGGCTTCCACGACTGTTTCTAAAAAAAATATTGTTTTCTTTGGCAACAGCTTAATAGCGGGTTATGGCTTGGATAACCCCACAAAAGATGGATTTGTGGGCTTGATAGCGGCTCGTTTGGATTCTCTGAAACTGCCTTATACCTGTGTAAATGCGGGTGAAAGTGGTAGAACTACCTCAGGCGGCTTATCAAGTGTAGATTGGATAATTGAGCAACAACCCATTGATATTTTTATTTTGGAATTGGGAGGAAATGATGCTTTACGCGGTATTCAACCGGCAGAAAGCACTAAAAACCTGCAATCCATCATTGATAAAGTGAAAGCGAAGAACCCCTCAGTAAAAATCGTTTTAGCGGGTATGGAAGCCCCCCGCAATATGGGAAATACCTATATAAAAGCCTTCCACGATATGTATATTACGCTCGCTAAAAAGAATAATATCCCACTAATTCCTTTTATTTTAGAAGGGGTAGGCGGTATTGCTGAATTGAATCAAAAAGATGGCATTCACCCCACAGAAGCAGGGAATAAAATTGTTGTGGAGAATATTTGGCAGATTTTGAAGCCTGTTTTGTAGATGTTTAAGGTAAATTTGTGTATATACTCTTAAATCCTATTTCTAAAAAAATACCTCTCAGTAATGCTTTCAAGTTGAGCACAGTTTTTATTGATTTTTTACTGAAAAAGCATTTTCTTTGTAAAAAATACAGATAAAATGGGAGCAGCGTTAAAAATGCCCTTTAATGAGGCACAAATTGAAATACTAAAATTATTTACA
>JANMYC010000652.1:0-3330 GCA_031381715.1 Saprospiraceae bacterium | reverse complement strand
TCGGATAGGCTCTTATAAAAATGATCAATACCCCCTCAGTATTTAACCCAATTATAGTGGTTGGGTTAAAATAACCGACATTCTATATTTTACGCCTTGTTTTTCAATCTATCAAAACAGAAAATAGGGTAGTTGGGGTTTTTATGCCCTTTTATTTCATTACAAATAATATCTGCCGCAATGACACTGAATACAATCCCATTGCCACCGTATCCCATAGCATAATGAACTCTTTTATCGTCATAAGAGCCAATAAAAGGCAAACCATCCTCCGTTTCGGCAAATGTGCCCGCCCAAGCAAAGTCCGTTTGGAAAGGTATTTCAGGGAAAAGTTGTTTAAAATCGTGTTCTAATTGGATGCGTTTTTGAGGTATTAAAGCATCCCTTTTTTGTGGGTCGCTGAATACTTCATCCCTTCCGCCCACCAAAATACGATTATCGCTGGTAGTACGCATGTACAGATAAGGTGTTTTTGATTCCCAAATCAGAGCATTATCTTTCCAAAAGTGCTTGGTTTCGTCGAAAGGCTTGCTTACAATCGCATAACTGGAATTAAAATCGGTTACTTTTTTTTCTAAATAAGATTGTGATTCGTAACCGCACGCTACTACAACATGTTTGGCTTCTATTTCAAAACCGTCATGAGTATTCAGTTGAACGTGGTTGTTCTCTACCTCCCAATTTGTGATTTCAGTAAGGTCATAAACCGAATGTCCCTTTTTTGCTAAATCAGATAATAAATAGCTACATAGTTTATAAGGATTGATTTGACCCCCTTGTTGCGATAAAATAGCCGAGGGAGCATGAAATCCGAACTCTCTTTCAATATCATCACCCCTCAGTAATTCGACCTTAAAACCCGCTTTTTTTCGAGCTTTATATTCAGGTTCGATGAGTTGTTGGGTATGTTTTTCAAAACTTGCGTAATAGAGACTTGGATATTTTTTAAAATCTGCTGCATCTGGCAAAGATTTGGATATTTCGCCCAATGTGTCAATAGCTTCGGCACAGAGTTGATATGCTTTCGTCGCGTGTTTTAACCCTACTAATTTTGAGAGTTTGAAAAGGGGCACGTCGATTTCGTACTGCAACATGGATGTACTTGCTGATGTGCTGCCATGCGCAATATGGCGTTTATCTATCACTGTTACCTGCAGCCCAGCGGCAGATAACCGATGCGCAATGAGCGCACCGGTTATGCCACCACCTATAACTACAACTTCAGTTTTATGGTTTTCATTTAAAGAAGGAAAGCTGCTTAAAACGCCTTCTTTAATCATCCAAAAGGGGTAGTCGGAGTGTAAATTCATAGTTTTTAGCTATTAAATTTTTCGAGAGTTTTTTCATAAGCTTCATTGGCCGTGTGAGCCAATTTAATGGCTATTAGATGTCTATTCAATGTGCCTAAAATCTCGCTCGAAAATCCATTAGTCGTATCTGCTATTGCGGCTTCGTAGGCTTTTATAGCAGCGCTGTCGCCAAATATGCATGACTCTAAAGCAGATTCTTTGTCGTGTGTGGCAAATGTACTTTTGATATCCATCCATAAACGGTGTACTTTACCGCTAATAGTGGATGAATCTGCAGGTGCACCGCCCATTTCTCTTACATATTGAGAAAGTTGATTGATATTCGTGCTGCTATCTTTGAGATATTGCTCAAATATAAGGGCTGTTCCAAGATTGTCAGATTCTTTCATCTCACTCACAGCGCGGTCGTAACCAGCAACGCGATCATGGTTGATTTGGATAAGGTCGTTTAAAGCTTCTATGCTTTCAGAATAATTGGTCATGATTAAAATTTTATCGATTAAAAATATTTGTTATAATTGGAAAATAGGGATATAAAATAGTCCTCAGGTTGATGTGAGAAGTTATATCCATCGCTTATTGATTCAATACCTAAAAGAGCTTACCCCCTCAGTATATCAATCCGTGGCTTGAGTGTTGAAAGCAGTATTCGCTATTGATGAGGCAATTCATCCGCTTTTTCTTCTTCACCTTTATGATTGTACGTAAATCAGAATACCGTATGCTGATAAATGAATGTCTGAAACTATGCCAACAGGGGTTTGAAGTGCCTTTATATTTGCCGCTTTTGAATTGTTTTCATTATAACTTGAATACTCCTCGTAACTGCTGTTGAACACCAATTCCCAATTTCCTTCGTACGGGAAGTGCATTTGATAATATTCATAATCTTGATTTCTAAAATTGGCTATTATTACTACCGACCCCTCAGTACCAGCAGGCGTTTTATCAAATCTATGGTATGAAATAACCTTAGTATCATTATCAGAATAGAGAGTTTCAATAAATTGACTTTGTAAGCCTTTTGTTAAGTCCTTTAGGTTACGCCTCAAGTGTATCAAATCGCGTACGCTTTGCGCAAAACCTCGGTTTTCCTGTAACTTGCTCCAATCCACGGCGTCAGTATCATCAAACCATTTATCTTCTAAAATGGGTTGCCCTTGAAAAATCATTGGAATACCCGGCGAAGTCAAAGCCACCGCCAAACCTAACAGGGCTCTTTTCTCGGCAAAATAGTCTTTACCATTTTTATCGGGTGCGATTTCCTCCACGATGCGGGCTTTGCCGTTGGCTA
The DNA here is from genome assembly GCA_031381715.1 of Saprospiraceae bacterium. Classification (GTDB taxonomy): domain Bacteria; phylum Bacteroidota; class Bacteroidia; order Chitinophagales; family Saprospiraceae; genus JAAFJT01. The sequence goes on along the minus strand of JANMYC010000652.1, from coordinate 726 downwards.
CTTCGTCATGCGATTCTGTATACACAACACGGCGAAAAGCGTCATCGTTATAGCGAAATTTAATAGCTTGTTCAATTTTAAAAATGTCGCGATCATCGTCATCCATAGCCTTTAATACTTCTTGCACTGGATGAACAAACTGTGCGTCCCATTGTGCACTGTATCCAAAACCACCTTCATTGACGCCTAATGTGATGTCTTGAATAGTGTGTAAATCTTCGGCGATGGTGATTTTATGCGGGAAATGATGCTTTATCGTCCTATTAATTTCCTGTACCAATGTGTAACCATCTAATAAATTATTATCAGGGTTGCCATCGGCATATACATTTCGGATGTATGGAATCATATCCATTCGCAAGCCATCACAGCGGTATTCAGTAAGCCACATTAAGGCATTTTGTAGGATATAGCGCCGCACTTCTTCTCTGCCATAATCAGGGCGTGTATCTCCCCAAGGGGTTGTAGAACGCCAATCATTATAAAAATAAATACCCCCTTTGTCGTTTTCACTCCATCCATCGAATTGCCATAAATCAATATCAGATGGGCCAAAATGATTGTAAACAACATCTAAAATGACAGCAATGCCGCGTTTATGACATTCTTTCACAAATGTCTTGAAAGCATTGGGTCCTCCATATGCACTTTCAATGGCAAAAGGGTGGGCGGGATTGTAACCCCAAGATAAATCACCCGCGAATTCAAAAGGTGGCATCACCTCTA
>JANMYC010000650.1:0-5371 GCA_031381715.1 Saprospiraceae bacterium | reverse complement strand
ATCTGTTCTGCCGTGAGCGTGGTCATGGTTGTATTGAAACGCACAATGTCGAACCACCGTTGGTTTTCAAAGGCAAATTCAAAACGCCTTTCATCAGATAAGGCTTTTTCAAATGTCGCTACTGAATTGACCGTCGCAGGTAATACGGGTAAAGCGGCTCTGGTTCTTATTTGGTTGATAAGCGCAATACTGGCAGGTGTAAAGCCTTGTGCCTCTGCCAACATGAGCAAGACATCGGCATAACGGAGAATTGGAAAATCACTCTCTCCATCATTAGTTAAAACGACTTGCGTAAGGAATTTTTTCACGTACAATTTAGCCGCTGTACCCGTACCAAACACCCCGAAAGCAACTGCTTTCCGTGCATCTGCTGCGATAAACGCTGTATCCAATTCAGCCGTTGGATAGTTTAAACCCAAACCCGAGCCATTGATAACCGAAGATCCACTGCCCAAAGGCGCAAATGTATTTCCAAAAGGCGACCCAAGCCCTAAACCGCCTGCTTTAAAACGGATTGTAAAAAGAATTTCACTGTTTAACTCGGCTGTCGTTGAAAAAACATTGGCATAAGAGGCTTGTAGTGAATAGCCGCTGTTGGTTATCACATCTTGCAATTGGGTGATGGCTTCGGTCTTTTTATTGAGTGTTAAGTACATTTTACCCAATAAAGCCTTTGCTGCCCAACTTGTGGCTTTGCCTTGATTGACGGCGGCTATTTGACTGAATTTTAAAGGACTTAAATACGTTGAAGCTGTTTTAAGGTCCGTTTCAATCAATTTATAAATATCGACAACAGACGAGCGATTAATTTGCTTGGCTTCATCTGCGGTAATGGGTGTATGAATGAGAAACACACCGCCATAAAGTCTTACCAAATTGAAATAGTGGTAGGCTCTGATAAACATAGCCTCACCTGCCAGCTGTTTGCGGGTACTATCCGACATCGGAATTTCAATTTTACCCAAATTAATGCTGCCTACTGAGGGGTCATACGTTACGCCCAAACGTTGCAAAACAATATTCGCATTGCGGATATTATTGTAAGTGGCTAACCAATAAGTGTAAACCGCTTGGTGTGTAGTAGCGGGTAAGAACATATCCAAATCACTCAAATCTCTATTCGTTGAGCTTGTGCTGTTGGCAACGCCTTGCTTTGTATTATCGCTCCGTTGCTCCGTGAATTGCCATTCGTTAACGACTGTTTTTTGGATGCCGTTGTAACAACCTGTTAAGCCAGCTTGCACTTCCTCAACTGTCGAGTAATAGCTGCCTGTATTGAGGTTTGATTGGGGTTCAAGGTTAATGACATCATTGCAAGACATTAAACCAATTCCCATAATTGATATGATATATAGTAAATATTTCATTTTCTTTAATTTTAAAATTTTAATTAAAAATTCAAATCAATACCCAACAAAAAGGTCTTATTAATTGGAAAACCTCCCCTTTGATAGCCATCTACAAGAGGTGTATTGTAAGGACCCGTTGAAAAACGAGATTCTGGATTAATACCTCTGTAATTAGAGCCTGATTGGAAAAACAGATTTTGAGCCGTAGCATAAAGGCGCAAACCAGATAATTTCGCCTTTTTTGTCCATTCTTTAGGCAAAGTATAGCCCAAAAGTACCTCTCTTAGCGAAACATAAGACGCATCTTCTACGACATAATCCGTGAGCATCCAGTTAAAACCAGCGGTAGAATAAGGTGTTTTACCATCACCAATATTCGCGGGACTTACCCATCTGTTTTGATTGTAACTATTGTTATAACGCTTGGTTTCATTATAGTTAGCGTCGCCATTTATGAGTGAACCGCCTTGTGACCCTTGAAACATAAAATTAAAATCAAAACCTTTATATTTGAAAGTATTGGTAATACCCCACGTAAAATCTGGGTATGGATTGCCGTTAACAGTACGGTCTTTGGCATCCAATGTACCATCATTGTTGATGTCCACCAATTTCAAACCACCGGGAATGAAAACATTGCTTAATGAACTTTTTAAGGTTTTTTGAGCATCTGTAATAGCTGCTTGCGACAACCAAACACCATCGGTTTTATAGCCAAAATACTGTATCAAAGGGTCACCTACTTTATTGCGATACAATTCCGTCCGTTCGCCTTGATTGAGTAAAAAGGCTTCTGCGCCGAGTTCCAATATCTTGTTTTTAGAATGGGCGATATTGGCAGACGTTGTCCATTTGAAGTTTTTATTGGTGACATTATGCGTTGTCAATTCCAATTCAAGACCATTGTTTTGTAGGCTACCGATATTGTTCCACGTTAAAGGTACGCCCGTGAAAGCTAAAGCCGCTTGTTGCAACAACAATTGGTCGGTTTTAGATTGATAAATATCAAACGAAAGAGCCACTGCACTTTTAAACAAAGACAAGTCTATACCCCCATTGTATTGAAATGTGCGCTCCCAAGTAATATTGGCATTGGAAAGAATGGTGCTTGATGGCACTAAACCGACAGCAGCAGTCCCATTTGCTGAACCCGTTGGGTAATTAGCGGAATATAAAAGGTCAACAAAAGCAAAATCCACGATACGGTTATTACCCGTTGCGCCGTAACTGCCTCTAAATTTCAAATTGCTCAACCACTTGACCCCCCTCAGTATTTTCTCCTCACTGGCAACCCAACCCACGGAAACAGACGGGAAATAACCCCATTTTTTACCCGCCGCAAAATAAGAGCTGCCATCAGCACGGAAGCTGGCAGATAACAGATATTTATTGTCAAAACCATACGTTGCCCGTCCGAGATAAGACAACAAACCGATGCTATTTTTAGTATTGAAAGAATTGTCTTTATCTATTGTCAAAGCCGAGTTGAGGGTCGTAATCCTATCACTTGGATAATCTAAACCTGTTATTTGCTCATTATCAATATTGGTTTTTTGGGCGGTAAAACCTGCCAATAAACCAATATTGTGTTTTTTAAATTCTTTCTTATAATTCAAGGTATTTTCATTCAATAAATCTAAGAAAAGGGTATTGGTATAAACACCTTTATTGACATCTCCCGCCCTATTAGAGTTCCTCTGAGCAAAATCCAAACCTTTTGTATAATTGACATAAGCACTCGCCAATGTTTTAAAATCAAGCCCAGGGAGGATATTGATGGTCAAATCACCCGAATTGATAACCCTATAACTGGTCGAATTGATAGACCTTGTTTCCAAAACCGATTTGGGCGTATTATTAGCGGTTGCAAAAGGGTCAATCGCAGCGGTATTTACCCAAGTACTTCCATCTGGCATCAAACCACTGTAAACCCTGCCATTGAAATAACGAGCCTGACTGAAATCACCCGCTTTGACATCGGGATACAAAGGGTTTTGCCGAACGTAAGCGGCTGTGGCTTCATCCAAACGGACAGGCAAATAAGTTGGAAAACGCACAAAATCTATATACCCAACCGAAGGGTTTTCTCTCTTAGCGATAGAAGGATTGATATTGAAAGACAGTTTCACCCGCTTATTGAGGTCAGCGTCAATTTTAGCACGAACATTATAACGTTCATATTCGCTGTGGTATATCATGCCTTGGTCGTTTTGGTAACCGCCCGAAACAAAATATTTTAGAGCCTTATTACCCCCTGAAACGCTCAATTGCAGGTTTTGCACACTGGCATCTCTTAGAGCTTCAGATTGCCAATCGGTAGCTACCCCACCCATAATCGTTTGCTCAACGATGTACGCTGCTCTTTCGGCGGTAGAGGCTGTGTTTAACAACGTAACTGGTGTAGCATTTGGGTCGGCGGCTCTTAAAGCCGCTTCATTAAATAGCAATTTGGTATAATCCGTGGTCGTCATCATGGAATATCTTTTATAATCCGTTTTGACACCTTTTGAATATTTGAAATTGTATTTTGGCTTATCCACTTTACCGCTTTTAGTGGTAATGAGAATAACGCCACTCGCACCCCGAGAGCCATAAATAGCCGCCGAAGCCGCATCTTTTAAAACCTCTACACTCTCGACATCCGCAGGGTTGACGAAAGATAAACCATCGGGAACGGGATGTCCATCTACAACCACCAAAGGCGAAGCCCCTGCATTGATTGAACTCAAACCACGTACCCGCACCTTTGGGTCTGAACCCGCCTCTGAGGAGGTATTTTGTATCTGTACCCCCGCAATTTTACCTTGCAAAGCTTGGTCAAGGCGAGCAACGGGTGCTTCGTCCAGTTTTTCATTTTTATATTTTGAAACAGCTCCCGTAATATCGCCTTTTTTTTGAGTTCCGTAACCGACAACCACAATTTCGCTTAAAACACCCGCTTCTTTCAAAATAACAGCAAAGAATTTTTGCCCCAAAATCGGTAAGATTTGCTTATCGTACCCAACAAAACTAACTACTAAATTGCCGTTCATCTCATTGTCGGCAATTGACAATTCAAAAGCACCGTTGGCATCTGAGATAGCCCCCTTTGTAGTGCCTTCTAAGACGACGCTCGCGCCTATTAGTGGTTCATTTTTTTCATCAACAACAGTTCCTGTAATCTGTTGGGCATAAGAAATGGACACACATAGCATCAATAAAGCCGTATGAATGCCCAAAAAGTGCATTACTTTTTTGATTTGTGATGTTCTTTTCATCATTCTTATTGTTTAGTTTTCTTAAAAGTGAGGTAATATTATTGAGTTATTTAACTGAAAAATCTTAAAATACTGAGGGGTCTGAATATGCTATCGCACCCGTTTTATTTCACCACTCAACCAAAAAATCATCGCCATACCCAACGGCACAAGCAAAGTGGCCAATGCAAAAAACGGGGTATAGCCATTTTTCGTTAAAGAAGGAACAAGCCATGTGGTTATTAAAACTCCTAAAATGGCACTCGTCCCGCCTAAGCCGGCTAATGTTCCCACGTTTTTACCCGAGAAGAAGTCGCTCGGTAGTGTTTGGATGTTGCCAATTGCAACTTGAAAGCCCATTAGAGCAACAAACATTGTTGCCATAGCTATAAGCGGTGTTGCCGCAAAAGCACTGGCAATCAAAGCTGGAAACATTAAACAACCACCCAAAGCAATACAAAAACGCCTTGTTCGATTTACTGACCAGCCTTCGCCCATCAGCCTACCCGATAGCCAACCACCGCCCAGACTGCCTATCATTGCGCCCACATAAGGCATCCATGCAAACGTGCCGATTTGTTTCACATCAAAACCAAAGCGGTCATTGAGGTAAATGGGCAACCAGCTGACGAACAGCCACCAAATGGGGTCAAGAAAAAATCGAGATAAAATAATTGACCATGACTGGCGATATTGTAATATTTCACCCATTGTTAAAGCCTTTTCTTCGGCTTGTGTGGTTGTGAAACCAGCCGATTTTTGACCTTCGAGGATATGATTTTGCTC
>JANMYC010000241.1:0-6786 GCA_031381715.1 Saprospiraceae bacterium | reverse complement strand
AATCCGCACGTTGCTTTGTGTTTCAATTGGTTGGATTTGCAGCGTCAAGTGCGGATAGAGGGTACTGTGAGCAAGGTTTCAGATGATATTTCAACGGAATATTTTAATAGTCGCCCTAAATTGAGTAGGATAGGGGCGTGGGTGTCTAATCAAAGTAAAGTAGTCCCGAATAGAGCATTTTTGGAAGAAAAATTCAAAGTTTTGTCTGAAAAGTATGCTGATACTGAGGGGGTGCCTCGCCCTTCGCATTGGGGCGGATATATAGTAAAACCTTCAAAAATTGAGTTTTGGCAAGGCAGAAGAAGCCGTTTGCACGATAGAATTTGTTACACGAAACTGGAGAACGAGGAGTGGAAGATTGAAAGGCTTGCGCCGTAAAAAGATTTAAGAATAAAGATTAACGATTTAAGATTTAAGATTTAAGATTTAAGATTTAAGATTTAAGATTTAAGATTTATGAAGTGGAATTCCGCTGGATAGAACTTCATAAATCTTAAATCGTTAATCTTTATTCTTAAATCTAAAAAATTAGCAGTATTGCTCGAAAGCCATTTTTAAATTTTGAGCAATAGATTGTGCATCTCTGCCTTCGATATTGTGGCGCTCGATAAAGTGAACCAACTTACCATCTTTGAAAAGAGCCATTGACGGTGATGAGGCTGGATAAGGCAACATGAATTCACGCGCTTTTTGAACAGCTCCACCATCTACACCTGCGAAAACAGTGACTAAATTAGTGGGTACTTTTTCATTTTTAGCCGCCATAATAGCCGCGGGGCGAGCATTGCGCGCTGCGCAACCACAAACAGAATTTACGACTACTAAAGTCGTACCTTCCGTTTTATCTAAGATTTCTTCTACTTCTTGCGCAGATTTGAGGCTTTTATAGCCTGCATCTGTCAATTCTTGAGCCATAGGAGCGGTTAGTTGCTCCGGATATTGTGCTTGATTATTAATTTGATAAAACATGAATAACTGATTTTCGACTGAATTCAAAGTTCAGCATTAAACAATAATTGTTAATAATTTTTGCAAAGTTAAGGTTTTAACACCTTTAAAAGTAAAAAAGTTTAGGCTTCTTTTAAATATTCACATTTAAAAGAAGCTAAATCAAATCAAATATTTATGACAGCATATATTTTGACCATCGGCGATGAAATTCTCATCGGACAGATTACTGATTCTAATTCGGCTTGGATGGCGCAACAACTGAATCTTCAAGGCATCCGCATTATTGGCAAAACGAGCGTGGGGGATGTCCATGCTGAGATTGTCAATGCCATTGATTATGCCCTTCACCAAGCTGACCTTGTGCTGGTAACTGGCGGATTGGGCGCTACTAAAGACGATATTACTAAAAAGTCCATTGCAGAATACTTCGGCGTTCCACTTGTTTGGCACCAAGAGACATTCAGTCGAATGGAATATTTTTTTAAAAAAATAAATCGAGAGGTTGGTGAATTAAATAAAAACAGCTGCCATATGCCTGCTAATGCCACTGTTCTGAACAATGACAAAGGGCTTGCTCCCGGGATGTGGTTTCAGGAAGGTAAAAAAGTGTTGGTTTCGATGCCCGGCGTACCTTATGAAATGCAACATTTGATGTTGGATAGGGTTTTACCGAGGTTAAAAGAGTCGTTTCCGATGTCGCCCATTGTGCACCGCACAATACTAACGGCGGGCGAAGGCGAGACAATGTTGGCTGAAAAATTGGACGATTTTGAAGATAAATTGCCTGAAAATGTGAAATTAGCGTATTTGCCCTCACTGGGCACGGTGCGTTTGAGATTGACAGCAAGGGGTGAGAATGAGGTTTTTTTAAATCAGCAATTGGATGTTTTAAAAGTGGAATTAGAAAGCGTGGTTTCGTATTGCGTTGCGGGATATGACGATGACACCATGCCGCAGATAATTGGTAAAATGTTGCGTGAAAGAGGTTTGAAAATTGGCTCGGCTGAAAGCTGTACGGGCGGATATTTGGCGCATTTGCTGACGAGCGTGGCGGGTAGTTCTGAGTATTTTGAAGGCAGTGTAATTGCTTATTCCTACGAATTGAAGGAAAGGCTCTTGGATGTGTCCACAGAGGTGCTCAGTACTGAGGGGGCTGTGAGTGAAAATTGTGTTCGTGAAATGGTGCGCGGCGCACTCGATAGAATGAGCGTGGATATTGCCGTGGCGGTATCAGGTGTGGCGGGTCCCGGTGGCGGTACACCCGAAAAACCCGTAGGAACGGTTTGGTTAGCAGTAGGTGATAAGGATAGGATTATAACCACTAAATTGGGTATTGATAGAGGTCGCCTTAAAAATATTGAATACGCAGCCAATAGCGGACTAAACCTTATCAGAAAATTTTTATTGCAAAAAGAAAAAGTGTAACTTTGCCAAAATTTTCAATGGCATATCACTGTTTTATGTTTTTAAAATTTTGATGTAAAAATGTAAGTTATTGATAGTCAATAGTTTAACTTAAAGTTATTTTTAACTTAAAATACTGAGGGGGTGCTTATAACACTTTCAAAATCATGAGTGATAAAGCAAAAGGTAAAATACAAAGTGTTTCTATTCAAAACTTTACTTGTTTTGAAAACGTCCATTTGGATTTTTCAACAGGTATTAATGTATTCATTGGTGAAAATGGTACGGGGAAGACTCATGTGTTGAAGCTGTTGAACATCTTTCCAGAGAGTCAAAATAGTAAATTTGGAAATTCTTTACCTTATCATGTAATTGAAAAAACTTCTGATATTTTCAAAAGTAAGCTAGAGCATTTATACAGAGATGGACGAGACGATTTTGAGTGTGAGGTGATTTTAATAGATAATAAAAATCTATACTTTGATACATGGCTATTTGGCTCAAACCATTTTGAAAAGACGAGTAATGTTTCAGGCTTAGATGACAGTAATATTGAATTCAAATTACTATTTATCCCTACTCAAGAAATGCTTTCTCTTTATCCTGGTTTTATTTCTGCTTATGAGAACCGTGAAAATGCTTATGATGCTACGTATTTCAATTTAGCAAAAGCTCTAAATGCAAGACCATTACGTGGCGAAGCGTTGAAAGATTCTGAAAAACTATTAAAAGGATTTGAAGAAGAAATAGGCATATCAGTAGAAGAAAAAAATGACCAATTTTATGTAAAATTTAAGAATGAAGGTCTGGAAATAGAAGCACCTTTAGTAGCTGAGGGTATTAAAAAATTAGGTCAGTTAATATATTTGATTCGTAATGGAAGCCTTACAAAAGATACAATTTTATTTTGGGATGAACCCGAAGTAAATCTTAATCCTAAGTACATTCGTTTAGTTGCGGATTTTGTAATGAGTCTGGCAAAAGCGGGCGTTCAGATATTTGTGGCAACGCATGATTATCTTTTAGCGCATTATTTATCAACCAAAGCAGAATATAGAAATGTAACAGATGCTCCTCCCATGAAATTTTTCTCTTTTTATAAGGATAGTGGAGCAAGTCAAGTGGAATCAGCCGAAACTTTAGCTGAAATTCAAAATAATACTTTATTAGATGAATATGCTGCTTTATATGAATTAGAAGGTAATTTATTTCAACAGACTATGAAAAATAAACACTAAATAATGACTATTTTTAAAGAAAGCGAATTGAAATTTGAATTTTCTAATGATTGGTGGGTTGTGCAATACGATGATTTAGCTGATTATAGAAAATTAAGTAATGCTATTGAAGGTTCTAAAGCTGTTGACTTTATAGGGGTTTTAAACGATAAAACGCTATCCTTTATAGAAGTTAAAAATTTTAGAGAACATAGAATTGAAACAAAACCGCGTATAAGTGGTGGAGATGATCCAATAGAATTGGAAGTAGCTCAGAAAGTTAGAGATACACTTGCGGGAGTATTAGCAGCCTCACGCCATTCAACTCATTTAAAGTCAGAATGGACAAAAGTTGTTGGTTTTTTAAAAGAAACTGAAAAGAATATAGAAGTGATATTGTGGCTTGAAGAAGATTTACCCCCTCAGTATTCGCCTGTTTTAAGAGCAAAAAAGATGCAAGCAAATGGAGGAATTTTAGTGAAAAGATTAAAACAGAAAATGAATTGGCTTACGAATCGCGTTTTCGTCTGTAATGTTTTAGAAAATGAATATGATGAAACCTTAAAAGTTTCTTTTTTGTAAGTCATTGATAGTCAACCAAATACAAACCAGATTTTAATTTCAGTTTTTAAATTTACGCAATGGCTCAAGTAGAACTTGTAATGCCCAAAATGGGCGAAAGTATCATAGAAGCGACCATTCTTTCTTGGAAAAAGAAAGTTGGTGACCGAGTGGAGCAAGATGAAACCCTTCTTGAAATCGCTACGGATAAGGTGGATTCGGAAGTGCCATCGCCTTCCGCAGGTGTCATTACTCAGATTTTATTCAATGAAAATGACGTGGTGCCGGTTGGTCAAGTGATAGCCCTTATTTCAACCGATGTGACGGCGGAAGTTGCCCCCGCTCCACAAGCGAGTACGCCACCTATCGTTTCGCAAGAAGTGAAATCAGCCTCTAATAATGGTCATACCGCGGTGGAAGCGCCTGTGGCTTCGCCTGCCGCAGCTATTGCGACAGTACTTCCAAAACAAAGTGAAAGTGACCGTTTTTATTCGCCCTTGGTACGGACTATTGCAAAAGAAGAAAAGGTATCGATTGCTGAACTGGATGCTATCGAAGGCTCTGGTCAAGGCGGTCGAGTGACAAAAAGCGATATTCTAAATTTTGTTCAAAATAGACATTCTGCACCTCAGATAGTGGCTGCACCAGCGCCTCAAGTGGCTGCTATAGTTGAAAAAGCTTCGGCACCAAAAGTAGAATATACTGCACCAGCGGTGAGTGTATCGGGCAACGTCGAAATTATCGAGATGGATAGAATGCGCCGTTTGATAGCGGATCACATGGTGATGTCGAAGCAAGTTGCGCCCCATGTTACATCGTTTGTGGAAGCTGATGTGACGAATTTGGTGAATTGGAGAACTAAAGTGAAGGGTGAATTTCAAAAGAAATATGGTGAAAACATCACTTTTACACCCATTTTTGCGGAAGCTGTTTGTAAGGCTTTGCGAGATTTCCCGTTGGTGAACTCTTCGGTGGATGGCAATAGGATTATTGTAAAAAAAGACCTAAATATAGGTATGGCTACGGCTATGCCGAATGGTAATTTGATTGTGCCTGTGATAAAGGGTGCTGATATGTTGAATTTGGTAGGTTTAACCAAACAAGTTAATGATTTGGCTAATCGGGCGCGCAACAATCAACTCAAGCCGGAAGAAGTTCAAGGCGGTACGTTCACATTCACGAATGTGGGCGGGTTTGGTAATGTGATGGGTACTCCGATTATCAATCAACCGCAAGTAGCGATTTTGGCTTTGGGCGTCATTAAAAAGAAGCCAGCGGTTATTGAAACCGAGTTTGGTGATGTGATTGCAGTTCGCCAAATGATGTTTCTTTCTCTGAGCTATGACCACCGCATTGTGGATGGTTCATTGGGTGGTTCGTTCCTCCGTAGAATAGCGGATTATTTGGAACAATTTGATGTGAATAGGACTATTTAAATATTCAATACTGAATTTTACTGAGGGGTATGATTTTTGTACACCTCAGTATTTTTTTTAATTAAAACACTTTTAAACATGTCATTTCGATTTACGTTCATATTTGCATTTTGTCTTATTTCAACATTGGTATGGTCTCAAAAAGAGATAAAAACAGTATATTTCAATGAAGCAGGTGATACAGTAAGTACTAAATCGGAGGCAATAAGCTATGATGTTATTCAGACATCATCTGCGAAAAGGATAGTAACTGGATATTATGGTATGAGTGATGTTAAAAAACAAGAAACTTATTATAAAAAGGATTTGAATAGAGATGGCACTGACTCTATTTGGTGGCAGTATGGTCCTTTCAGAGCATGGCACCTGAATGGGAAACTTAAAACTGAAGGCTTTTATGGCTATGATAAGCTTCATCAAAATTTAAAAACCTTTTATAGTAATGGACAATTAAAGAGAGAAGATTTGTACAAAAACGATACCTTAGTAACAGGGCACTGTTTTGATGAAAAAGGCGATACTGTAGCATATTTTCCATATTTACAAAATCCAGAGTTTAAAGAAGGGCAAGCAGCATTATTCCGCTTTTTAGGTCAAAATATGCGTTATCCTGATTACGCTCGAAAAAAAAATGTTGAAGGCACTGTTTACATTGGTTTTGTGGTGGATAAAGAAGGTAAAATTGTGAATATCAAAGTAAAAAGAGGAGTTCATCCCTCTATCGATGAAGAGGCTTTGCGGGTAGTAAAAAAAATGCCGAATTGGATTCCAGGAAAAGAGGATGGCGAATTGGTACGGGTTGCTTACACGCTACCCATAAAATTCAAATTAGAATGATTTTAATTTTTAAAATAAGAACAAAAAGCCTTTCAATTACGTTGAACGGCTTTTTGTTTTAAAATATAATGAAACACTATTCAACACTAACCTTTCTTAAAATCCGTTAAAATTGTAACGATTTCATTAATCCTATCTTAAATATATGAACAAGTATTCTTTTATTAAAAATGCTTTTTTTAACTTTGTTTCCTTTTTGGGAAGAATACACAACTTATTGATTTTCAAATTATTACAGGGTTGGTTTTTTAAGAATCCTACAGAATATTTCGGTCAGAGATTATGAAAATAAAATTCATTATTATACTCCTTTTTTCGATTTTTATGATATTTCATCTTCAAGCGCAGCCTTTAGCCAAGCTTAAGAGTGATGGAATGGC
>JANMYC010000634.1:0-1874 GCA_031381715.1 Saprospiraceae bacterium | reverse complement strand
AGTAAATCGCTGCTTGTAAAAGCTATTCCGAGCAGCCGAGGCAACGCACCCGTGGTCAATCGCACGCCCGTAGGTCCCACAGTTCAAGAGAATTTGGGTAAAAAAGCGCAAGCGCCCACCTATCAAGATTTATTAAAAAATCCGGGTGACGAAAGGCTTTTTGAATATTACACCACTGCTCAAATAGTGAAAGTTAGCTTAAAAGGCGAAACAAAAAACATTGGCACATCGGGCATTATTCTTTCAGCACGCCCTTCTCCCGATGGTAAATATGTGATGATTCAGACTTTGCAACGCCCATTTTCGTATCTCGTAACGCTCAATAGCTTTCCTCGGAAAGTAGATATTTATGATGCCAATGGCGGTTTAGTGAAAACGCTCGTGGACAATCCGTTGAATGAAAATTCTACTTTTGAGCGGGATGGTACCTCGCCTTACCCGCGTGCTTACGATTGGCGCGACGATGTGGCGGCAACCGTGGTTTGGGTAGAAGCACAGGATGGTGGAAACCCTAAAACAAAGGTAGATATCAGAGATAAAGTTTTTACCTCGGATGCCCCTTTTACGAATGAGCCAAAAGTGTTTTATAGTTCAAAATTGAGGTTTTCAGATATTACTTGGGGTACAGATAAAATGGCTTTGGTCAGTGAAAGGTGGTGGGCAAAGCGCAAAGAGGTGACTCAAGTGGTGAATCCAAGCAATCCTACTGAGGGGTATGTTTTATTTGACCGTTCATCGGAAGACCGTTATGGCGACCCGGGCGATCCCGAATTAACGAAAAATCAATACGGTAGATATGTCTTGGACATCAATAAAAACAATGAAGTGATGATGACGGGTACGGGTGCATCTGCTGAAGGTGACCGCCCATTTGTGGATGTTTTAAATTTAAAAACGAAGGAAACCAAGCGGTTGTGGCGCTCGGAAGCACCGTATTTTGAGCGACCTATTAGCGTCATTGATGCTGAAAAAGGCTTGATTTTGACCACTCGCGAATCGCAAGAGGAAAATCCGAATTATTTCATCAGAAATGTGTATGCCAAAAAAGGTGAAAACCCTTTGACGCAAATAACGGCTTTTTCGCACCCTTATCCGCAACTCAAAGGCGTTCAAAAACAGGTTTTACGCTATAAACGCGCTGATGGCGTTGACCTCACGGCTACGCTGTATTTGCCAGTGGGTTATAAAAAATCTGATGGACCATTGCCTACTTTCCTTTGGGCATACCCAACGGAATATAAAAGTAAGGATGCCGCGAGCCAAATATCAGGCTCTCCGCACACATTTAATCGCATCAGTTATTGGGGTGCAGCCGCTTTCGTGACCATGGGTTATGCCATTTTGGATAATGCTTCAATTCCCATCGTGGGCGAGGGCGATAAAGAACCAAATGATACATATGTGGAGCAATTGGTGGCCGGCGCTAAAGCAGCTATTGACGAAGGTGTCAAATTGGGTGTGGTGGATTCTGCCCGCGTGGGCGTGGGTGGGCACTCGTATGGGGCATTTATGACGGCTAACCTTTTAACGCACAGTAATCTTTTCAAAGCGGGCATTGCTCGAAGCGGTGCATACAACCGTACTTTGACACCCAACGGATTCCAAGCCGAAGAGCGTACGTATTGGCAAGCCCCCTCAGTATATAACACCATGTCACCGTTTATGAATGCTGATAAAATGAAAACCCCATTGCTTTTGACGCATGGTGAAGCGGATAATAATACAGGCACTTTTCCATTACAAAGTGAGCGGTATTATAATGCCTTGAAAGGTATGGGTGCGACGGTGCGTTTTGTCCTTTTACCTTATGAAAGTCATGGTTACACAGCCAAGGAGTCACTGCTGCACATGCTCTATGAAATGGACGGTTGGTT
>JANMYC010000598.1:0-2818 GCA_031381715.1 Saprospiraceae bacterium | reverse complement strand
GCGCGCGATCTTATAGGCTGGCTCTGGCGCCAACTTTAAAGCGATCAGGAATTCTCGGGATACAGACCACATAGCCCCTCCATGCAGACAACAATATTTCTGCCTTAAAAAAAATGGAGCTTACCTCAAATGAAGCGGTTAAACAAGCTCTGTTGGCAGGCTTAGGCTATTCAATCATGCCGTTAATAGGTCTCAAAAATGAATTACAAAACAATGAATTAGAAATAATCCCCGTCCAAGGGCTACCTATTACAACAACATGGAGTTTAATTTGGTTAAAAGGGAAGAAGCACTCTACCGTTTCTTTATCGCTTTTAAACTATATAATGAAAGAAAAAGATAATATCGTTAAGCATAAATTTAGCTGGTATGAGCAATATTAGAAATGAAATACCCCCTCAGTATTTTTCAAAAAAATTATTAAAGAATCATTACACAAATGAAATACGCTATTATAATTTTTTCAATATTTCTACTTCGATTCAATAGTATAGCCCAAAATACTAATTTTAATCAAGGAGGAACCATTCAAAAAGACTATTTTTCAACCATAGAGTTTGAAAATATAGCTGGATTTATAATCGTAAAGGCAACTATTCAAGGCGACGTTTATCGTTTCTTATTGGATACAGGTGCACCAAATGCCATCTCAAAAGCTTTATATGAAAAGCTGAAACCATCAAATGTAAATGAAATAGCCATGGCAGACGCGAATGGTACAAAAGATACGATGCGGGTTACGACTATCGAAGAGTTAACATTTGGCAACGTCGTTTTCAATAATATTCCTACTGTTATATTTGAAGATTTCATACTTTTAGAATGTATGAAAATTGATGGATTTATTGGGAGCAATATGTTGAGAAATAGCATAATTCAAATTTCTTACGCGGATAATAAGCTTATTCTAACCGATAATGATACCCGTTTAAAGCTTTCAGAAAATTTCGTAGCTAATATGGAACTCCCCGACGAACAAAGTACCCCTTATATTGAAATTACACTCAGAGGCGAAATTGAAGGCGCCGATTGGCCTAAGTTTGATACAGGCTGTAAATGTTTTTATGACATATCATCACGAACATATGACAGTGTTTTTAGTAAATTTCCCTTATTAAAATTAGAGAATGAGGGTTATGGTGGCAGTGGAATGAGCATTTGGGGTTTCAATGAAGCTAAACTTTATAAATTAACCGCACCTGAACTTATCATTAATGGCTCAACATTTCAAAATGTATCCACACAATCATCTACGGATGATAATTCGAAAATTGGGCACGAACTTTTACAACATGGTAAGGTGACCATAGATTATCCCCGTAAAAAATTCTATTTTGAACCTTTTAAAACACCCATAGATTTAACCCAAAAAGAGTTTCCAATAAATCCTAAATTTGAAGGCACTAAGCTATTGGTTGGTACTATTTGGGGTGAAAAATATGCCCAACTCATC
This sequence comes from Saprospiraceae bacterium, assembly GCA_031381715.1. Classification (GTDB taxonomy): domain Bacteria; phylum Bacteroidota; class Bacteroidia; order Chitinophagales; family Saprospiraceae; genus JAAFJT01. The sequence continues at coordinate 1,365 of JANMYC010000598.1, read as the reverse complement.
AATGTTGGCGACCAAATTCTATCCATCGACGAGGTGAATTGTGAAACCATAAACCCTTGTAAGTGGATTTTAAAAGGAAATTTATTAGAAAAAAAAGATAAAGCGCAATTAGTAATAAAAACGAAAACGGAAAAAGTAGTCCATATTATGATGGAAAGAGAGTGAAAAACATCGAAATACTGAGGGGGTACATCTGTTGAGTTAGACGTACCCCCTCAGTATTTTCAAATTTATACTAATGTTAAAATGGTTTTTAAATTTAGAACAAGATATTTTAACTTTTCCAAACTGTATCAAAATCGTACAACTATTGTATCAAAACCGCACATGTTTTGATAAATTATGTGTTTAAATAATTGATTATCAATAACTTATATTTTGGCACAACTTTTTAACTATTTCAATTATGTTTATCATTTCAAAATGCGGTGTACACTTATAATTATTTTTAACAACTTTTAAATTCTTGATTCAATTAAAAAATATGCTACTCAATCTAAAAAATATTTTCAAGTGGTACAATATTGGCGGCACCCGTGCCTTCATTTTAAAAGATATAAATCTTGAAATTCACGAAGGGGAATTTATCTCTATCATGGGTCCCTCAGGTTCGGGGAAATCTTCATTGCTCAATATCATCGGGATGCTCGACGAACCCAATGAAGGTGAATACCAGTTTTTGCACGAAAATGTTTTTAAATTAAAAGAAAAACAGCGTGCACAACTCTATAAACAATACATCGGGTTCGTTTTTCAGCAATATCATTTGATTGATGAACTAACGGTGTACGAAAACATTGAAACGCCTCTGATTTATCAAGATTTTAAAACTAATGAACGCAAAGCTTTGGTGGCGGACATATTGGATAGGTTCAATATTGTCGGTAAAAAAGACTTATTTCCTTCGCAACTCTCGGGTGGGCAGCAACAACTCGTGGGTATTGCAAGGGCTTTAATCGCCAAACCTAAATTAATTTTAGCCGACGAACCTACCGGCAACCTCAACTCCAAACAAGGCGAGGAGATTATGGAGCTTTTCAAACAGCTGAATACTGAGGGGGTCACGATTATCCAAGTGACGCACTCTGAAAAGAATGCAACTTACGGCTCTAAGGTCATTAATCTGTTGGACGGTCGAGTTGAAAACTAAAAACCGCATAGTTTTTGATAATGTTCAGTGTTTCGGCTCTTCGGAACACTTTTTTTTTATTCATTATTTTAGATTTTATGTCATGAAAAATAGCTTTTTTATTAAAATAGCCTTCGTTTTAACTGCTTTTAATAGTAAAACGGTAGCACAAACACTGACTTTAAAACAGTGCATTAACCAAGCCGTCAATAATAATATTCAAGTAAAACAATCGG
>JANMYC010000596.1:0-4158 GCA_031381715.1 Saprospiraceae bacterium | reverse complement strand
GGTCAGGATGGAAACGTTATACTCCACTCATTTTCGGTCTTTTCCCTATCATAGTTCAAGTTCCCATTCGTTATATTTTAGGCTTGCCACCTTATGATATTCTTCCTCTTTTGGGAATACCCTTGGGTTTATTGGGCTTTGCTGCTTGGCAAAGAAGTAAAGAACTATGTGGACAGCCGAACAAATGCAAAAATTAGAAATTATGCGGGCGAAAGACGTTGAAAACTTTGGAACGAGAAGAATCGCAGGCTGGGTTATGTTTTTCACTATGAGTATTACACCTTATTTATTGCCTCGTATAAATCAGAAAACGGTTTAATGTACCCCCTCAGTATTTTACTTGTTTTTAAACAAAAATCAATAAAAAATGAAGAAAATCATCTCAGTTATTGCCTTTTTATTAGGTTTAATCACATTTAATTTTGCTCAAAATGTAGAGAGAACGGCTCTTAAAACGAGCAGCCCAAACGATAGTTATGAAGTTTTTGCGGTGAAATTTGGGACACTCAATTTCACTCTGCCGCTTACGGCTTTGGCTGTCGGCACAAGCTCAAAAGATAGTACAAATTTGTGCTATATGGTGTATTTATTGAAAGGTAAAAATGGGCGGACGGTATTGGTTGACGCAGGATTTACGGAAACGCCGCCGATGTACAGTATGCAAGCGACTACTTATATTCGCCCCGATTCTATGTTGATGAAAATGAATATCAATCCAAATGATATTACAGATTTGGTCATAACACATCCACATTGGGACCATATTGGTGGTATTGACCTTTTTCCAAATGCGATGGTTTGGATGCAAAAAGAGGATTATAATTACTTCGTCGACACAGCTTGGCAAAAAGGAGAAGACCCCAATAATGGCTTCAACAGCAAAGATATATTTAAAATAATTCAAAAAAACATAGATAAAAAACTCACTTTGGTAAAAGGCGATGATATAGAAATTATCCCTGGTATAAAGGTTTTTACTGGTTCAAAACATACTTTTGAATCACAATGGCTCTTGGTCAATACTGATTCTGACAAAGCCATTATTGCATCAGATAATACGTGGCTTTACTACAATCTCAATAATTTGCTATCAATTCCCCTTACTTTTGACCAAAAAGCCTACATCGAGAATCTGAAAAGAATGAAAACGATGGTGAAAAATACGGATTGGATTATTCCGGGACATGACCCTTTGGTATTTTCAAAATTTCCCAAAGTGATAGAAAATGTTGTTCAAATTAAGAACTGATAGATGCCCTTTTCAGTTAAACAGCCTTTTTGCACACGCAAAAAGGCTGTTTTACTGAGGGGGCTACTCGCCAAAAAAAGTTCTAAATTTTTTCACATAGTGCTTTCCAAAACATTGTTGTTGGCAAATAATACCAAATTAGATGCGTTATTATCAACAGTGCCAAAGATAAAATATAGGGTTTATGGATTGATTTGGTTTTCAACCAATCGTAAATGATTAATGCCACCAATATTAAATCGGTTAACACAAAGTTGCATAAAACGCCTTGTATGAAGGGCAGCCCTCCCCATATTATTAAAATGCGCGCAAGACCCGGATCTAACAATACCAATGATGTTACAATCATATAACGCACATGATAAACGGAATTCTTCTTATTGACTATGGCAAGTATGTAGAAAAGAACAAAGAGAAACAATTGGAGAAAATTGAAAGTGACAAAAGTGCCAAGTGCCACGAATTTAGGAAATTTCAATAAATCATTATCAAGTTGATTTTTGGCAACAAGATAAGTTGATAACACAATTATTGGCACTAAAAAATAAGATAATTTCCCTACTTGATGATGCCAACCTATTTCACCTTTTTTAATGAGAATGGGCTGGATAATGAGCATAGCAAACCAAATAAGGTATGAAATAGCGTGAACGTGTATGGCGGTGTTGATACTTTGAAATTCTGAAATTAAACTAAAATAGGTTTTAAAAAAACCGAACACGATAACGGCAAGTATTGCCAAGAAAAAAAAACTGACATTTTTGTAAGTAGATTCCATAAATATTGATTTTTGAATGATTGTCAAATTGACCTCACAAAAGTCAGCATAAATGTATTACAGAAAGTGGTACAAAATCCGCATTTATTGTTAGCCCTTTGGAAAGGCCTTTTTTGTTTTTATATTAAATCTGGCTTTTTTCTATCATTTTGGCTTTAGTAGTGTCGATGTAGGCGATTTGAAATGCAATATTTTTTCAGGCGCAAAAGCTGCTTCTTGTAAAAGCGTCTTTGGCGTAGAACCTGAAAATTGTTTAAAATCCTTGACCAAATGCTGATAATCGCTATAATCTAAATCATGTGCAATGCTCAACCATTCTAATTCAGGATTTTGGTCTTTCATTTCAAAAGCCTTGTGAAAACGGTTTATTCTAAGAAATAACTTGGGTGAAATACCCATTAGTTGCACAAAACGTCTTTCAAATTGACTGACTGACAAACAAGCCCATTGTGCCCACCGTTCAACGGGTATGTATTGTTTTTGGTATAGCATTAAGCAACTCACTTCGTCAATGGGTCGCATATCCGTTTTTAGGCTTTGTATGCGTTGCCAGAGATACTGTTCAACTGTTTTTACCATAGTAGGATAGTCTTGTGCATATTCTAATTGCTCATAGACGTTTTGAATATGGGGACTCAAAATCGCTTCTGCATCTATGCGTTTATCAACAAAATCTACTAAAGGTAATCTCAAAAATTTCGACAAAGCGCAAGGCTGGAAATTGATAGAAAACATCAAATATTCATGCGGTAAATGAAAGTCGAAACGAGAAACTTGTTGCCCATTAATGGCTATTTTTGGAAACTCATGCACTGTATCTGCTTTGGGATTATAGGCATTTATCCCTCCTTTTACGTAAAAAACCAAACTATGAATGGGCGTAGCAGGAAAAGGTTTTATGAATGCGGGCATAGAATTTTTCACCTTAAAGTGCAGGATAAAGTAATCCTTTATAAAGGCTTTCAAATGCGGGGAAGGTTGGATAAATTGATGAATCATAATAATCTATTCGGTAATATAAGTAGTTGGGCTAAAATAACCGACAATTTCTTTACGGCTACATAGCCAACTGTAAAGTTAAAGAATAACTGTAAAAAACTTCCCAAATGTCCGTCGCAAAAAGGGCTTTTTACTGAGGGGGTGCTAAAAACTCACTTAGGATTTATCCAACGCCGCGCGGGAACTTCCACAAACCGATAAGTCAGATAAGAAACCAGTAATGTAACAGCGATAAACGCCAAGCAGATGAGCCAACCCGTTAGCATCGGCATTTTTTCGGGCGGACCTGTCGGCGGTACGAAAGGTTTCCCAATGTTTTGTATCGCCGTGATTGTCCCAATCGTGTAAAGTAAAGGTTGATGCACCATATAAATCGAAAATGACCAATCACCCAAGCGTTGTAGGGCATTGATGCTGAAAAAAGCGTTCATAGTCTGACTGCCATAAGCCGTCGAAAGAAGTATCAACGGGAAAAAACTGACGGTAAAAACGTCTGCTACCGCAAAATGTAGGCATAAACACAAGCCGAATGTCGCCGTTAGAAGGGTATAGCCATTGCCAAATAAGCGGCGACCGACCCCCTCAGTATAAAACTGATACACCATCATGCCTAAGACAAAACCGAAAAAACAACGTAAAAAACCGTATTGATACGATACATTGATGCTCAATGATTCAGGGTCAACTCTAACAAAAGGCATAGACGCTGGCTCTGTCACTATAGGAACAATCCAATAAGTGATAGCCAAATAACCCATAAAACAGGCGATAGCAACTGCCAAACGACCCACCGAACGGAGCTTTGAAAACGGTTTCACCAAAAACGGAAAGACCATGTACATCCACCATTCCGTACTGATTGACCACGAAGCGTTGTTCCAAGTGAACCATTCGTTGACGTTCATGCTGTGAATTAAGAGCAAATGGCTCGGAATTGCCCAAAAATTATTGCTAACAATGTCCATCGGGTCGTGACTGACGCCACCCATTGCCAAAAACACCAATTTGAGCAGAACACAATACACTAAGGTTACAAAGTGAAGCGGATAGATCCGCGCAAAACGGGCAATGGTAAAGCGTTTGAATTCAGTTTTCATCATGCTGCACGTCTATGGACAATGGTTCAAAGACC
>JANMYC010000562.1:0-3495 GCA_031381715.1 Saprospiraceae bacterium | reverse complement strand
TAGTTGAGTACAATATCAACTTTTCAGTGAATAAAGAAAACGCTACCACCGTACTCGTTACAAGTCAATGGTCGCCAGAAGCTTATCCAGCGAAACCTGATTATTGGAACTTCCAAGTGTGGGCAGAATCATCTACAAATGCTAAAAAATTAGCTTTAGAAATATTGAATAAATTCAAAGAGCAATACCCTACTCTATTGAGCACTGTTCAACCATCAGTACCAAAAGTATTTGTTAAAAAAGGTAGCTACGATAACGGTATTTTGACTTTAAATATTCAAAACCCAATTGCAGCAACTCAAATAACACTAACAGGTAATTACACGAATAGCGAAACTCAAAAAAGAGGTACTTTAAATAAAACAATCACTCTAAGTGGTGCAAAAGAAGAAGTAATTGAATTGAATGTGGGTGGTATTTTTGATTTCGGTTTCACGATGAAAAATAACAAAGCCACTGAATATGATGCCTTGTATTTTGCTGATGGCGCTTGGGGATTGGATTATAATAAGCAGAACTCAAAAGTTGATAATTTTGAAGTAAACAGTGTCATTCCGTTCGGTCAGTCAGGTGTTTTCACCCTTGAACGCAACCCGATACTGAGGGGTACTGTGAAAGATTATGTTTCATTGTTCCGTTCATTGCGCCCAGCGAGCACAGAAGCCAATATGAGCGGTTATCAAAACATATCATTTACGGCATCAGGTAACAGTGTGGTGGAAGTAACTTTGGTAAAAAAATCCATTACAGATTGGGCTAAACAATACCGCACGGAAGTTCGCCTTTACAGTGAAAAACAAGAGTTTGCTTTATCGTTAAAAGATTTCACCAATGGTACGAATCAACCGATTGATGCCAATGACTTAGTGGATGTTGTTTTCACCATCAAAGGTGACGGTAAAACGGCAAAACCTTTTGAAATCAGCATTGAAAACCTTGTTTTTGACAATAAAGCGCGCCAGCGCATTGCTGTACAAGAAGATGCTTTAAAAGCATACCCGAATCCAGCTTCAGAATTGACTGAGTTGATTTTTAACTTGCCTGAGCGCGGTTTGGCACAAATCAGTTTGTCAAATTTCCAAGGCAAAGCGTTGATTTTACGCACTGAGGAATTGGCAAAAGGCAATAATCGCATCTCAATACCGGTCAATAATTTACCTTCAGGTATGTACATCGCTACGATTACGACAGCTAAAGGTAAAATGACTACTAAAATAGTTGTGCCTTAAAATTAAGAATATTTATATTTAAAAAAGGGCTTTCAAACTGATTATAGTTTGAAAGTCCTTTTTAATTAAAAAAATAGGTGTAGATATTTATATTTAAACAAGTCTAATGCGCCACAAATATCTGTTTCGTGAAATCTTTTTTACCTTTAGTAACAACTCTGATTAAATAATGTCCTTCTGGCAACGTCGCAGTGTCCATTTCTAAAAGCGCATTTAAGGTATTATTGGCTTTTTCAACTTTGACAGGCTGCCCGATGCTATTGTATAGGTAAATGGTTAAATCATTGGACGTATAGTCTTTAAATGAAATAAAGAGCTTAGAGTCCGTAGGATTCGGATAAATATTCACACCTTCCAATGCACCATACATCAATTTTACGGTTTCAGTCAACTTAATAGCTCCATTTAGAGAAACCTGTTTTACTCTATATAAATTTTCACCTGATAAAGGTTGATTATCATAAAACACATGGTGTTGAAGCTTATTTTGCGCGTCCATATTATTGATTGTGCTTAAATCTTCAAAATCATTTTTATCGTTTAACCATTTTTGAATAGTGTAAAAATCATTTTTATCGCCCGTATTGGTCACCCACTCTACCCTCACGCGACCCATTTCAGCCGAAGCTTGAATGGTTAATTTTTCAACATTACTTTGTAAAAAGGCCGTTGCTGTACTCAAAACTGTAACATTTAAGGTCTTTTCACATAAAAACGTCCAACTTCCGTTGACTCGATAATTCTGTAATTTAACGTAGTAATTGCCTGACGCTATATTAGGAATTTTTATACTCGCCAATGTCGTTTGGTTATTAAAAATTGGGCTCCAAGTGGCATTAAAAATTTGAATAGTTGTGGTATTGCTCAATCCAGAAATATCAATTGAATTTCCCCCATTTTTAACTACGTAAGCATCACATGGTGATACACTCGTTACTTGAGTAACTGTAACAACAAATGCACACGGAATTGCAGCGTTGTTTTTAGCATCAATAGCCGTATATCGCACCGTTGTAGCTCCCAAAGGAAATATTGCACCCGAAATATGAGTACTGGTCACTGTCGGATTTATAGTACAATTGTCTGTAGCAGTAGGCGAAGTCCACGTTGCTGATGCTGAGGTACTCGAAGTCGTCAAATTGATATTTGATGGACAATTATTGAAAACCGGTTTTTCGGTATCTGTTGCACAAGTACTCGCAGTTGTTACAGTTACTTTAAAAGTACAAGGCACTGCTGCGTTGTTTTTAGCGTCCGTTGCATTATAAGTTACATTTGTAATGCCAATTGGAAATGCAGTTCCCGAATTAAAATTGCTTGTTACTGAGGGGGTAGTCGTACAATTATCCGTTGCGGTGGGTGGTGTCCAAGTAGCAATTGCGGTTGTTCCCGAAGTCGTCAAATTGATATTTGTAGGGCAATTTGTGAAAAGGGGCTTTTCAGTATCCGTATCACAAACGTTTCCACCCCCAATAGCTACAGTGACATTAAAACTTTTTTCACAAATAAAAGTCCAGCCATTGGCTACTCTATACAAAGCGATTTTCACGATATACCCCCCCGTTGAAAGGTTGGGGATATTCACACTTGGATTAGTAACCGTTGCTGAATAAACCGTGCTCCAAGATGAAGAAAAAACTTGAATAGTCGCCAAGTTGGTGATTCCTGAAATATTTATTGCACCATTATTATTGCTCACCACCAAGGCTTCGCAATCTCTCAATGTAGGATTTGTTGAAACGCTCACCGTAAATGTACATGGTGTAGCTGTATTGCCTTTAGCATCCGTTGCATTATAAGTCACCGTTGTCACGCCAATTGGGAATGCAGTGCCCGATGTGGCTGAGCCTATTACTGAGGGGGTCGGTACGCAATTATCAGTTGCCGTTGGCATTACCCAAGTTGCGACCGCCGTTGTTCCAGTTGTAGTTAAACTAATATTTGCGGGGCAATTCACGATAACTGGTTTTTCCGTGTCCGTTGCACACGGGTCAATTTTAACAATAGTTACTGTAAATGTGCATGGAATAGCGGTATTGCCTTTTGCATCCGTTGCGTTATAAGTCACCGTTGTCACTCCAATTGAAAATGCGGTACTCGATGTAGTAGAGCCAATTACTGAGGGGGTCGGTGCGCAATTGTCTGTTACCGTTGGTGCTACCCAAGTTGCTACTGCCGTTGTGCCCGTTGTGATTAAACTGATATTCGCAGGGCAATTGACAATGATTGGCTTTATGGTATCCGTATCGCACGGGTCTATTTTAAC
>JANMYC010000517.1:0-14086 GCA_031381715.1 Saprospiraceae bacterium | reverse complement strand
GCAATAACAGTTTTTTAAGGATAAAGTTGGCATTAAACTTATAAAGTAGCGCATTTTAAATTTTAATAAATTTAGAAACATAGCTATTCTGTTGTTGTGTAAGCTTGAAAAAATATACCCCTTTTGAGAGTGTGCTGATATCTATATTTTGCTTTTTATTGGTCAGATTGGAAGATATGACCGATTTACCACTGATATCGGTTATTGTAAACTGTGAGTCTCCGAGCCAATCATTCGTGATTTCCACGTTCAAAATATTGTCAGCGGGGTTAGGGAAAAGCTTAAATACTGAGGGGGTAGCTTCTTGAATGCTTGTGGATGGCGTGTAATTCGTGAAATCTAAATTGATGATTTTGAGATTTCCTGCTCCTCTAAATGATTTTTTAATGCTCAAAGGGGCATCCACTTGGCTGAAACTGCTTGTAGAATTAACAATAAAAGTCAAGGTTTTTCTCCGCAACCAAGTGGGCACATTGGAGGCATCTATATTGATTTCAATTTTTTTATTGGAAATACTCGTTGTGTATCTGATAGATTGTCGAAAAACAAGATATTCAAAAACCTCTTGAAGTGGTGCCATCCAGACTCTGTCACTGCCATTTTTACCCCAGTTAGTAGCTATCTTCTGCATTTGGTTTTTAAAACTGTAAAAATTGGCACCTCCAGAATCAAAATCGTCGATGCGGTGGGTGAATTCATTGTACCAATAATGGCCGCCGTTTTGGGCTTTATCGGCGATTTTATCCACTATAAAATTAGCGGCTCCTTCATTGAGCGTCTGGCGATGAACTTTTAAACTATTCAAATTAATATCCCCATCTACTTGTAAACCGCCAAAACCAGTTACATTGCCCGATTGGTCAAACACGATTTTACTGCCCAGTTGGAGAGCGATGTCTTGATATACATCATCCCCAGAAGGGACTACAAAAACGGGAGTATCTATTTTTTTTGCCGTTTTTTCCCGAATTCCGACTTGATTTTTTAAGATTTCATCGGTGTAGTCAGTATTGCTCATCTGAGTCAGCCATCTGGATTTGTGGGAAAAACTATGATTGAACACATCCCAACCCAATGCATATAGTGAATCAAGCTGTTTCCAAGTCAATAATCCTTTTACTTCTCCTGTGTGCGTATCTTCACCATTAATATTGGCTGAATTCCAGGCTACTCCTGATTTAAAAGAGAAACTATTTCCACAACCATCAGTGTAATAAAAACCCGGAAAAATGGCTTCAACCTCTTTAATTGCACCACCCTGAAGTACTGGGAGGGCATGGTTAAAGGCATCTACAGTGGCATCGTCCAGGGTGAAGCTGTAGGCAAAATCTTTATTATATTTAAATGGAGCTTTAGTAACAGTTGGAGTAGAACTTGAATTATCATCCAGCAGTATTGTGATTTTTTGGCTATATGATTTTAATCCTACTAACGAAAGTAGAATTAAAAAAAATGTAGTTTTATTCATGCATGTCTGTTTTATGACTGCAAAATTAGTGTTAATTTTTTAATGAAATTGTTAAATTTTAAAAATTTTAAAAAACAAAAAGTATTATTTTATGATTTTTTTGTTTAAAAAACTAATTTTGTGTTTTAATTATTGCAAAAAAGAAGTAAGTAGGCGTTTAGAAATAAGCGACAATTTCTGTTGGGCTTAAAATTATAGAAAATACGGAGCGCAGCGGAGAATTTTCTATAATTTTGAGAGCCGACTTAATAAAGAAATTGTGGGTTATTTTAGCCCAACTACTTATTAAGCTCTATCATAAATGATTAAGGATGATTTTCCGATAGCTGGAAGCGATTATGAAGGTGGTATTAGTGATGGTTGGCAGTATCAAACCAAATTTTCGGGTACGACCCTCAATGCCAGCCTTAGTATGATCAAAGCTTTTTTAGAAGAGGAGGGTTACGGCGATTTGCCCATTCCTCAAACAGCCGAGGAACTTTTGTGTTTTCGACTGGCTACCAAACAAGAACAAATTGTGCTATTTGGCGACAATGGCTATGTGCATAACCCCATCAAAATCCTTTTTGACCCTTCCGATAAGTTGACAAAACGCTTGATTTTATGCATTTTTAATGAAAAAGCTGAGAATCATCTCCTTCGATTTCATGGTAAAATAAAATAATCGCATCTTAGCGTTTGGTATCAGGTTGTCCTCTAAGCCTCAAAACTTATGGTAATTCTGTAATATCATTTTTAAACAATCATAATATAAGATAATGAAGAGAAGAAATTTTGTGAAGGCTTCGCTGATGGCCACCCCCTCAGTATTGGCAGCCTCTGGCACTGTGAAATTGGAAAATTCGGCTGCGAAAAAGGAATTGTACGAATGGCGGGAATATGAATTCAACTTCAATTCGCCGCGTGGGGAAGTGGAAAAATATTTCAAAAATGCGCTGATTCCTGCTTTTAATAAATATGGTGTAAAAACGGTGGGTGTTTTTAGTGAAATGGGAAAATCCGACCCAGCGAAAGTGTACATGCTTATTCCATACGCTTCATTTGAAGATTATATTGGGGTGAATGAAAAGGTGAAAATGGATGAAGATTATAAAAAAGCGGCTTCCGATTTCCTCAATTTGCCAGCTGATCGTGTGCCTTATAATCGAGTGAGTTCGTCTTTGATGAATGCATTTGATGGCTTGCCAAAGTTATTGCCTACGAAAAGCGAGCCTCGGATTTTTGAAGTGAGGAGTTATGAAGGCTACAGTGACGATGCTGTCCGTCGGAAAATATTGATGTTCAATAAAGAGGAATTGGATATATTTTATCGCACCGGCTTGAATCCAGTCTTTTTTGGCGAAGTGATTGCGGGTGGAAATATGCCGCGATTAACGTATATGTTGATTTTTAAAAACATGGAAGAACGGGATAAAAATTGGTCAAAATTTAGTGCCGATGATGTATGGAAACGCATTTCAAAAGCTCCTGAATATGCCAATACGGTCTCTAAAATATTCAGAACATTTTTAGAGCCTACTGCTTATTCTCAAATTTAAAACTTGATTTTTAGGAATGAAATCGAAACGAATAGCCGTGGATATGGACGGTGTCATGGCTGATGTCACCGCCCAATTTTTGAAATGGCAACAGATGGAAACGGGTGTTTTTAAAACGTTGGATGAAATAGATGGCTTAGAGGATGGCATTGCCTTTCCTAACTATCGAGAATGGGTCAATACTGAGGGGTTCTTTCGAACGATGCCTTTAATGATTGACAGTAAAAGAGTTATGGAGGTTTTAAATCAAAGATATGAAATTTTTATAGTCTCTGCGGCTACTGAATTTCCAATTAGTTTGACTGAAAAACAAGCTTGGTTAGGAGAGCATTTCCCTTTTATTTCATGGCGTCAAATGTGCTTTTGTGGTTCAAAAACCATCATAAAAGCTGATATTATGATAGATGACCATTTTAAAAATTTGAATTATTTTGATGGTAAAACCTTACTTTTCACCGCGCCACACAATACAAAAGCAGACGTGGGCAGGCACGAGAGGGTGAATAGTTGGTTGGAGATTGAAAAAATATTACTTTAAAAATTTATGAAACGAAATCGAATAGCCGTATCCATTCTCTTTTTCATGAACGGCTTAATTTATGCCAATTGGGTAGCGCGCTTGCCCGAAATACAATCTCTTTATGGCTTTTCAAACTCACTTTTAGGTACTGTTTTGTTGTGTAATGCGGCGGGCGCGATTACGGCGATGCCTTTTGCGGGCGTAATAACGAATCGTTTTGGGAGTAAAGGTGTTTCTTCGGCAACGGCTCTTTTTTTCTGTTTCGTATTTCCATTTATTCCTTTTATGAATACTTTATGGGTGATAGTGCCCGTTTTTTTTATGATGGGTGTGTGTGGTGGCTCCATGGATGTAGCCATAAATGGGCAAGCAGTTTTTGTGGAACGCAAGTATCAAAAGCCCATTATGTCCTCATTTCACGCTGTTTTTAGCGGTGCAATGGGTTTGGGGGCTAATATTGGGGCGTTATTTGCCAAGTGGGGGACACCTCTTGGTTGGCATTTCATCATTGTTTCCGCGTTTTGTTTTGTCATTTCCCTTTGGGCAATTTTTAATTTAATTGATGATAAAACGCCCGAATTTAAGACGAGTACACAAGAGGGAGGTGAAGAAGAGTTACCTAAGTTTCGATTGCCCACAAAAGCTATTTTACCTTTAGGCTTCATTGCATTTTGTGGCATGACGGGGGAAGGCTCCATTGCCGATTGGTCAGCCAATTATTTGAATAAAGTAGTGGGTGAAAGTGAAGGATTTGCTGCCTTAGGTGTTGCATCATTTGCTTGGGCTATGTTTTTCGGGAGGCTACTGGGTGATTATATTATTAATAAACTTGGACGGCGTAAAGTATTGATCATCAGCTGTTTATTGTCGGTTATTGGGCTTGCTTTTACTCTATCCGTGGTTAACGCTTGGGTAGCTTTGGTGGGTTTTTTCATAGTCGGTTTGGCACTTTCCAATGTTGTGCCTATCATCTATTCTATGGCTGGAAATACTGAGGGGGTAAGCCCGAGCGCAGGCATTGCAATGGCAACGACTGTGGGTTACGCGGGATTTTTTATTGGTCCTCCTGTTATTGGTTATTTAGCGGATATTTTTAGTTTGAGAGTGGGATTGCTATTCACTTTATCTCTGTTCGTATTGATGTTTATTTTTGTAAACCGTTTTATTAAAAAGTAAAAATTCCGGTATTGAAATACTCATAAAATGGATAAAAAGACCGAAAATAATATTGAAACGCCACAAGTACTGCCCGAGTTTGTGTGGATAGATAGAATGTCAACGTTGTTGGACAATCAATTTACCATTCCTTTTACGAATGTTAAATTTGGTGTTGATTTTTTAATTGGCTTGATACCCACTGTGGGCGATTGGTTGAGTTTTGGAATTTCCTCCATCATCGTTTTAGCAATTGTGCGAAGAGGGGTAGGCGTGGGGATGCTTTTCAAAATGATGGGTAATATTACGCTCGATGCTACTGTAGGTTCTATTCCGATATTGGGTGATTTATTCGATTTGCGTTTTAAAGCCAATCGTAGAAACGTAGCGATGTTGAAACAGTATTATGTTGAAAATCCTACCCCCCCCTCAGTAAAACGCAGCTTTTTTATAGTTTTTATGCTGTTTTTAGTGGTATTAATAGCCATGCTTTTTGCTGCTTTCAAATTAACGGCTTGGCTGTGGGCTGTGGTATCGGCGTATATGTTTTCCCACTAATTGCACGGATTTTGCACGAATTTCACGAATAAATTAACGTAATTAGTGTCAAATTCGTGCAATTAGTGGGAAAATGATATTCTAAAGTTGTGATTCGTACTCTTCCACTACTTTCTTTTTCCAATCTGAACGGCGTTTGAAGTATTTTGGGTTAATTACTAACAAGCCAAAAGATTCCGTATGTTCTTTTGTTTGTTTGGCGTGATGCGAGCCGTGCGCTCTTAAAATGGCTCTCGAATAGGGATTATCCAGTAATTTGAACCATTTAAAACGGCGGTGAATGTACACATCATGAATTAAAAAGTAGATTAATCCATAAATGGAAATCCCGATGCCGACGAAGAACACCCACCACGTTTGAGTAGCCGAACCATAAATGTAACACGCGGCACTCGGCACGGCATAAACGAGGAAGAAACGGTCGTTTTTTTCAAAAAAGCCATCTTTTGCGTGACTCGGTAGGTGGTGGTCTTCATGCCATTTCCATAAAAAACCGTGCATTACATACTTGTGCGTAAACCACGCCATGAACTCCATTCCTACTACTGCAGAGAGTGTCACTAAGGAATAAAATAACCAATTTGCCATATTTATTAAGAAATTAGATTGATAGACAATAGATTTTAAAAGCTTTTTATTTTAAATTTTAGGAAACAATTAAATTCTATTTTAATATTTAAAACTAAGGATCCAGAAGAACAAAAACTGTAGAACTAACAAAATTACGGCTACTTTGTTTTTTACAGTTTTATTTAAAATAAAAAAAAGTGATTGAATAACGAAGGCGGTAATGAACCAACCCACGTAGTTTTGTAATGGCACGGTATCATTTTCCCAATGCCACATGCCCGTTTTCATGGCTATAGGCTCTATTAAAACATCCAAACTGACCATAAGTGCCGCAGCAATGAGGGCTTTAATTGCCCAATGCCTGTGCTCATCGGTGGCAAAGCTGACTAAAACACCTGAGCAATATGAAATGAGTAGCCAATTGATGCCAATACTGAGGGGGGTATCTCGATACTTATACCCTAAAGCATAATCGTACTGATATTTACCGAATATGAGCCCAGTTTCAACGCCCTTCATTTCAACGATAAAACCGATAATTGGGCATAGTAAGCAGAATAAAACTATTTTCCAATCCCATTTCGGATGGCAAAATAGGGTCAAAATCAATGAAATAGAGAGATTAACGGGTGTTAACCTTTCAAATTGCGGATAAATATTGAAAATAAACCCTAAGGTGCCGACTACATACAGAATAACTAAAACAATGGCAATTGATTTCTGCCGTGATGTTAATTGATAATCACTCTCTTTTTCCATATAATTGTTGCTAATTTTTCACAAATATAAAAAAGCCTCAATTTATCAACGGGATAAATTGAGGCTTGGTAAAAAAGAATACTCTTTTATTTTTTATACTTGCGAGTAGTCTTTTTCTTTTTAGCTTTTTTGAAGCTGTTACCACCTGTATCTTCATTGCCAGTAGGCCCACCATTACGTGTCATTGCACAACGGAAACCCAACTTGCTATCTGATTTGTCTTCATCTTTGAAGCGACGCGAGCCTGGAGATAACCAGAATGCTCTATCCGCCCAAGAACCACCTTTGATAACACGTGCTTTGTCACTAATCAAAGTACGCTTACCATAATCATACATGGGTTCTTTTTCAAAATATTTTGATTGTTGGTCACCGTCCAAATAATCGTACAATTTAGCACGCTTATAGTTGTCACGGTTAGCAACTTCATCATCTTTTACATCTCTGTACTTCATTCTACCCAAGCTATCACGCTCAACTGGCTTACCATTTTCATCTAAAACTTTAGTTGTAAATGAGTTACCACGGAAAGGGTTCAAATCTTGGTTATCAGCATCACGTAAAGATTGGCTTGTCATTGGACGATAAATATCCATTACCCACTCATTCACGTTACCAGCCATATTATATAAACCAAAATCATTAGGCATAAATTGACGCACTGGAGCGGCGTGAGAAGCATGGTCATTTAAGTTGCCTGCCATACCCATATAGTCACCACCACTGCGCTTGAAATTGGCTAAAATGTCGCCTTGGTTGCGATCATGGCGTTGGTAACGAACTGTATTACCATTCCATGGATAAATACGGCGGTCAGTGATACGCTCATCTTGACTTGAAGCCATATTGCCTTGCAAGCCTAAGGCTGCATATTCCCACTCAGCCTCCGTTGGAAGGCGGTAAGAAGGGAGCATGATACCGTCTTCATAACGTACTTGACGCTCAGCACCTGTGCGCAAGTCTTTAAGATTTTTACGAACAGTACCTTGATACTGACCTGCTAAGTACGTTTCAGTTGTATAAACTGATTCGTTCTTTTGCTCAAGATCGGGCTTCAAAATACCTCTTTCGATAAGAATCATCTCATTCACACGGTCAGTTCGCCATTTGCAATACTCATTGGCTTGAAGCCAATTGACACCTACAACTGGATAATCATCGTAAGAAGGGTGACGGAAATAATTCTCTACGAAAGGCTCGTTATATGAAAGCTCCTCGCGCCATACGAGCGTATCGGGCAATGCTTTAGCAATAACTTCTGGATATTGAGCACCATAAACGCGGTCAAGCCATTCAAGGTATTCGCGGTAGTCAATGTTTGCAACTTCTGTTTCGTCCATGTAAAAAGAAGAAACTGTAACGCGACGCGGAACGTTGTTCCATTCGTAAGTTACATCTTGCTCAGTCAAGCCCATATTGAAAGTACCACCTTCGATAAGAACGAGATTCGGACCAGTAGCCTGACCTTCGTATTGTTTCTTTTCGAAGCCACCCCATTTTGGGTCGTTGTAATTCCAACCAGTGGTAGAGCTTTTTTCTTTTTTGCGGCATGATGTAGTGAGTGTCATTGAAGCACCTAACATCAGCAGTAAACCAAATTTAAAGAGTTTTGTCATCGTTGAATGAAACGTTTTTTAATTGAACGCGCAAATATACTTATTTTGTTAATTCTCTGTCCCTTTCAGTACGTCTTTTTAACGCACTGTTTTGTACTTTATTTTATTTAAAACTGAATTTACTCAAAAATTTAACTAAATGGGTTCAATAAGTTTTAATAAAATACAATATTACGAATAAGATGTTTTATAACCTAAAAGGATTAGATGTTATTGAATCCGCCAAACTTGTGCCAAACTTTAAGTTCATGGATTTTATTTTCGAATATATGACTCTGAGCAATCAATAATGCCCCCTTTTTGATTTTAAAAGGGAATAAAAATGAAAGTAATTAGGCTATAGCTTAAAAATATACATTATTTATATACTACTATTTTGCTTGTATTTTAAGGTATGTGTGGTGCAAAATCGAGCATTTTATTATTAAAACCTTTATTTTTGTTGCACTGATTTATTTTTAAATCAAACATACTTTTTACTTATTCAAACAAACCGTACTATGAACTTTCTTACAAACGCTAAGGCATTTCTTAAAATGCTTGCCCCCCTCAGTATATTCATGTTTTGGGCAATTCTTTTATCTTCCCAAACTCTTCCACAAGCTTCTTTATTAAAAGATATACAAACAGGAACAGTAAGTTCATCTCCACGTCAGTTTGTAACCCTTGGCAATAAAGCCTTTTTTTTAGCTAATTCAGAAAGTGATATTAATCAACCTCCTCGGCTTATGGTAACTGATGGGACTGATGTAGGTACATCGGTTGCTCCGTTTGTACCGCTATCTTTTAGTTCGATATCGGCACCTGCTATTTTTAATGGTCAACTTTTTTATGGTCTGAATCAAGGAGGTATCGTTACTTTATGGCGTTCAGCAGATGGCGTGAATGCTTCAGTTGTGGATACAGTTTGGAAACAAACAGGACAGGGTGCCGTGCGATTTTATGAGGATTATTTGTATGTAAAAAATAATCAATTATACATTAAGATAAGCCACGACGTGTCACTTTATAATGCAGATTTTTTAGTGGACTTATTTAGAAGTAATGGTCAAAGCAATGGTTTAGTGAAAGTAGGTTTAGCTGAAACTAAATATTATAATGCAGAAAGCACTTCTTCAGAAGTCTTTAGTGCAACTAATGTTGATTATTTTATTACAAGTTATAATGCGTTCTCTAATGGATATATGGGTGTACGGCTTACGATAGGTAGTAACAATTCTATTTTAGATTATAGATGGTCATCTATGAGTCAGCCTTCTACATCCATTCAAGGTTTAGGCGTTTTGAACAATGATTTAATATTTTTGAATAGCGATACTTTATCTCGACTCAATGTTCAAGGTCAAAGACAAGTATTATTGACAGGTGTTAAGTATGGTGCTAAACTGGCTCAAATTAATAATTTCATATATTTAAGTAGTGAAAAAGGTATTTATAGAACAGATGGCACTATTGCAGGAACTGTAATGATAGCTAATAGTAGCTTACCTGTCTCTGATACTAAGCCTCAGTTGAGTAATGATTTATGTGTGATAGGTGATACTTTATATGTAAGTGGCTATACCTCTGATAGATTTGGTATTTGGCAAATAAATAGTGGAATGCCTTCTTTTTCAAGAATATTAAATATAGAAGCGCCAAAACCCTATTTAACGATGATGAATTTAGGTAAAAAAATATACCTCAATGAAAACATTGGTAATAAAACTATAGTTTACGAGCCTGATTTTTTTAAAAATAAAGTCAGACTGTTGGGGCAATTAGATAGGTGGGATTACAGTAATTTTAAAGCTAAGAACACTGTAGCAATACTCAATAATACATTAATAACATCAGCAGGTGACAATGATGCCATTTCTGTAACTGCAAATGCGAAAGGCTCTGAATTGCGTAAGTTATCATTGACCCCCTCAGTATCCACGTTCCCGTGTGTGAATGACACCGCTCCACCAAGTTTTTATAGTTGCCCGAGTAACTTGATTTATATAAAATACAATCTTTCTCCAAATTGGTGCTATTTTGAACCTATTCCTCGCCCTAATACTTTTGATAATTGCGGAGAAGTAGTAATGGGAGTATCTGCGATAAAAGGTCAATTTCAGCCTGAAAGTCAATGGCAAAATGGGCAGCCGTATTATACTTATTGCGTTACGGGTATTGATACAATTACTTATTGGGTAAGAGATTTATCATATAATGTTTCAAAATGCTCTTTTACGATTACTGTTATACCGCCTCCAAGCGCTTGTGATGTGGATAATATACCACCTACTTTTTCAAAATGTCCAGTTGATACTTTAATCAATTCAAGTCAAGCGATAATAGTCAATTGGACAACTCCAGCTATAACTGATAATTGCGGCATCCCCTCAGTATCTGTTAATTTTCCGAGTGGTTCATCATTTCCTGTGGGTACTACAAAAGTTATCTATACAGCTACTGATGCTAAAAATAATAGCTCTACTTGTAGTTTTAATATAACGATTAATACAAGCAATCCATGTAGTACAGATGTGACATCTCCAAGATTTACAAATTGCCCAAGCAGTATCTTCTTGACCACGACAGGTACAACTGCCATAGCGAATTGGCCAACTGTTACTGCCACAGATGACTGTACGCCAAATCCATCAATATCAGGTACTTACACATCGGGTACTGCTTTTCCACTTGGTCAAACTGGGGTTGATTATAGAGCTACTGATGCCAAAGGTTTATCTACTCTTTGTACATTTTATGTATATGTCTTTGAAAATACGACTTGTACAGTAGATACCATAAAACCTTATTTTTCGTATTGTCCGCCGAATCAAACAGTGACCACAACGGGCACAACAGCTACAGCCACGTGGACATTACCCACGGCTACGGATAATTGCGTAAAACCCATTATTATAACTGGTTCAGTATCAGGGGGAACTTATCCACTCGGTAGTACGCCTGTGGGTTATACAGCTATTGATGCTTTTAAGAATGAGGCATCTTGTGTTTTCATAGTTAATGTGGTACAACAAACCAATACGAATGATATTTGCATCAATACTACTACAAATATCATTGGGGGGAGTAACTCAATAACAGTTTCGGGTATCACAACATCTTCGGCTATTGTTCAAGTTTTTTCATCAAATTGGGCTTTATTAACGACTCAAATCGCAAAGGCTTCGAGCCTTTCTATTCCTAATTTGGCAGCTGGTAATTATATTGTAAAAGTGACAGTTTTGGGTGCGGGCGGCAAATGGCCTGCCGTGTGTACAGTGCAAAAGGCAAATGTGGTCGTGAGTGCAAGCACAAATCCATGTGATACTGATACTCAAGCACCTGTTTTAAATAATTGCCCTTCAAATATAACTTTAACAACCACAGCTACAACCGCCGTTGCAACTTGGGCTGCTCCAACCGCCACAGATAATTGCACCACAACCCCCTCAGTATCAAGCAATTATAACTCAGGTTTTGCCTTTCCAATTGGTAATACAAATGTGGTTTATACAGCTAAAGATGCTAAAAATAATGCTGCAACATGTGGATTTTCAATTAATGTAACTTCTTCAACGAATCCGTGCGATGCTGATATACAAGCACCAATTTTAAATAACTGCCCTACAAATATCAATTTAACTACTACAGGTACAACAGCAATCGCTACTTGGGCAGCCCCAACCGCCACGGATAATTGCACCACAACCCCCTCAGTATCAAGCAATTACAATTCAGGTTTTGCATTCTCGATTGGCACAACTAATGTGGTCTATACAGCAAAAGATGCTAAAAATAACACTTCGACTTGTAGTTTTAATGTAATCGTTATTCAGCAAGCTACCAGTCAAGATGTGTGTGCCAACCCTTCTGCTAATATCAAAGGCGGAGCAAGCAGCATTGTCATTTCGGGCATAACGACGTCATCCGCAATTGTTCAAATTTTTAATGCAACATGGAGTTCTGTTTACAATCAACAAGTGAGTGGTAGCTCTGTAACTATTCCGAATTTAACGGCGGGGAATTATCAAGTGAAGGTTACTGTGCTGGGTGCGGGTGGAAGATGGCCTTCACTTTGTGAGGTTTTAGTGAATAATGTAGCGGTGACAGCAGGAAATCCATGTGATAATGATATCATTGCGCCTACATTCAGTAACTGCCCATCAAATATCAATTTGACAATAACGGGTACAACTGGAGTTGCTACTTGGGTAGCCCCAACTGCTACCGACAATTGCACCACAACCCCCTCAGTATCAAGCAATTATAATTCGGGCTTTGCATTCCCGATTGGCACTACCAATGTCATTCATAACGCTAAAGATGCTAAAAATAATACATCAACTTGTAGATTTAATGTGATAGTTGCCAAACAATTGGACGGTATTACGATAAAATACAGTTCACATACGGTCAAAATTAATGAAAAGGTATGCGTGAGTGTGAGCGCTGATAGTTTTTTCAATATTGTCTCAGCACAATGGACGAATACGTTTAATCCTGCTGTTTTGAGGTTTGACTCGGTCATTAATTATTCAGCTTTAGGGTCAAGGATTACTGATTTTGGTGTTAGCGCGCGTAGTGCTGGATTTGTTGATTTTATTTTTGTCGGGTTAAATAGAAGCGTACCGAATGGGACAAAATTGTATGATTTGTGTTTTACGGCAATTGGTCAGCCAGGCTCTACTACTTTGCTCAAACAAGAGGATGTCCCTCGTTTTATATCTGAAATATATAAAGACCCAACGACTTTAGCTGTTTTAAAAACCAGCCCGGGTACTGTAACGATAGAAGGCACTGCTACTAATGCTCCTGATGTTGCTTTAAGTATTGTTTCCAATCCAATAACTTATAGACAATGGACAACCAATACGTTCCGAATATCAGCCAAAAATAACGGTACTCAGGCGATGAATAATGTCAAAATTCAGTTCCAATATCCTGATAAAACGGTGAAGGGTGGTGATGTAATTCCATCCGTAGGGACGTGGAATGAATACTGTTCGGGTGGGATATTGTGCTACGAATGGACAATTCCGACTTTGGCTCCGAATGCAACAGCTACATTGGATGTGCCTCTGTTCGTACTCGGCGCAACCGCTCCAATTATCGCAACTACTAAACTTTTAACTTCAACTCCCGCTGATGGGAATGCAAGTAACAACACTGCAACTGTCACAGTGTCACCTACTCCAGCTGCTTCACAGATGTTACAAGCCATAAACCGCACAAAACCATCTCAATATATTCCGATTGTGATACAAACAGTAGCACCCAACCCTACTGAGGGGGATGTGCTGATTGAAATTGAAAGTATTGTTGAAAAAGAAGTGCGTTTTGATTTTTACAATACGCTTGGAAAAATTGTAAAATCGGAAACAAGAGTTGTTAAAAAGGGTGAAAATTATCTTCAATTCGATTTTTGGAATGCTCAAAATGGCATATATTTTATCCAAATCAGCGAAGGGCAGGGTAGAGGAGTTCCTTTGAAATTTGTGAAAATGTAGTTTGAAACTTATTGAAATGCGTCATTCTGATAGCTTTTACAGAATGACGCACTTTAAACATCCTTCAATCAATGTAATCATCAAGGTAAATATTTAAAATATCTTAACTCTTTTAAAAAACAATATATGAATCTTCTTACAAACGCTAAGGCATTTCTTAGAATGCTTACCCCCCTCAGTATTTTGATGTTTTGGGCGTGCTCAATTTTTGCATCACCAATTGATACAGCAATTTTAAGCTCTTCCTTTAAAAACAGTGAAACCTCGGTTGTCATTGACGATGTTTGCGCAAACCCCAATGCGAACGTTAAGGGCGGCGCTAATTCAATAAAAATAAAAGGAATTGCCACAAAGTCAGCCGCTATCCAAATTTTTAATTCTGCGTGGGCTACCGTTTACAACCAGCAAGTAAGTAG
>JANMYC010000440.1:0-2825 GCA_031381715.1 Saprospiraceae bacterium | reverse complement strand
CATGAGCCATTTGAGTCATGAGCCATTTTAACCGTAAGCCAGTGGAGCATTGAGCTATTTAAGCCTTGTTCAGACCTATGCAAAACCTTACAATATGGATAAAAATGGCTTGGGTGTGCCTTTGCGTTTAACACCTATCACCACTTCAGGGTTAAATGATATAGCGAGAAGTAGCTACAATGAAGTCTATAATCAAATTTTAAAAGACTTAAATGAGGCTGAAACGGGCTTACCAACCGCCTATGCAACGGCTTTATTGAACACCTCAAGAGCTAAGAAAATTACGGCAATCGCTTTGAAAACAAGGGTATATCTGAATCAAAATGATTATGCCAATGTGGTAAAAGAGGCACAAAAAATAGTATCTTCGACTGCGCCTTTTCAATATACAGGCGGTAGTTTGACGCATCGTTTGGAGGGCAATATTGCAACGGTTTTCGGGGGAAGTTATACAGGTTCGGAAGCTATTTTTTCAATTCCGTTTGCGAATAGTACCACTGAAACGCCTTTTTCACAAAGCGCATTGGCTTTTAATTATTTGAGTCAGCCGATTATTTTTCTGACAACGGCAGGTATTTCAAGCCATGCTGCCCTCAATTCAAGTGCTGACGCTCGTACTGCGTTGATTGGTACAAATGCCGCAAAACAAAAAGTATTGCGTAAATTTGCTATCACAACAGCCCCTTTTCGGGATTATGTGCCTGTCATACGTTATGCAGAAATTTTGTTAAATTATGCAGAGGCGGCAGCTAATACAGGTGATTTGGCAACGGCAACAGCTTTATTAAATGCTGTTAGAAATCGCTCAAATCCCAATTTTGTTTTTCCAGATGCGGATGTTGCTACCAAAGAAACTTTGATTAGCACGATATTGACCGAGCGCAGAATTGAGCTATTAGGCGAAGGTTTCAGGCTTCAAGATTTACAAAGGAAATTGCAGACATTACCTGCAAAAGTGGGTTCAATTGGTACTGCACCGCTTGTTTTAATAACTGCCAGTAATTATATTTGGCCCATTCCGAGCGGTGAAATTTCGACCAATAAATTGATGGTGGCGAATCCGTGATACTATTTCGGATATGGGATTTCGGATTTCAGTGAGGTCGTCCGAAATCCCATATCTGAAACCCGAAATGGATACCCCCTCAGTATTTTCACATTTTAAAGTATCAAAACAGGATTTATGTCTCATTTTTATATAAAAATAATAGCTTGTTTGATGGTTTTTCAATGGTACAGTTGCAAACCCAACGTGCAACAACTGCCTAAAAAAACCTATCCCATAACGCTCAAAATGGCAACCGATGCCGAGTATCCCAATAATAATATGATTGGGTTTAAAAGCCAATACGATGGTCAATTCAGCCATACAAATGCCTTGATTATTGAAAATGAAAACGGGACTTACGATTTTGAGGTGTATCCCAATAATGCAAAAAGCGATACTTTAATTGTCAAAAATGTCAATTTATTGGAGTTTATGCCTTCGATTCCCAGCCATGTAAAGAAGGATGATTACCTCAGTTTTTTAGCCGTTTTGAATCAAGAGTGGAATAGAATACAAGTAAAATTTGATGAAAAACTATTCAAAGTTCAAGGTACAGGCAACGAAAAAAGTATCATTACCCGCTTCGATATAGCCAATAATTGCTTGAAAAAAGGTTTGTGGGAAATACTGACTTTTAATAATGATTCTCTCTATTATCAATCATGGTTTGATTTTCCAGATACTTTGTACAATCAATTATTTTTTAAAAGAAATGGTATTGCCATTGACCAATACGATAATGTTTTAAAAAATTACGCTTTTGATAAAGGTAAAACTATCCATTTAGATGTTTTAAGAGAGGTAAAAAAAACCGATAATATCCCTTTTCAAACAATGAATAGTGACTATTATCCCTTAAAAGGTGAGCGAGCATCTAAACTCAAAAACATCGTTTTTCCCATAAAACCAACTAATATTAATGATTTTTTAACTGATAAAACGACTTATGCGACATTCGCCCCTCCAGGGCAATATACTCGTGCTGACCCTCGAAAAACACAATTGAGCCGTTTTCAGAACTTAGAAAAAGTGGTACTTTCTCAAACGGTATCAACGAACTCAAAGGCTGCAAATGTTCAAGAACTCGAATTTTTTTATACTAATAATGCTCGAACGCTTTCTACACGATATGTTATCGGAGGGCTTAATTTAGGTGAATTGCCTGTTTTGAGTTCTGACAAACTTCATACTGCTTGGCAGCAATCTATGGGTATTAGCAATCACACATTTTATTCAAGTTATAAAGATTTTATAGAAAACTCATCGCTCGAAAATCCTTATTTTTCTTTTCTTTTAAATGAAAAAGGTGATTGGTTGGATAGCCATGAAGTGGGTATTGATGGTATTTTGCTATACCGAGATGAAATAGATACTTCAAAAATTCACGCTTTTATCTTGTCTTTTGAACGTCATTCATTTGTTGGTCATATTGTGTTAGATATTCCGATAGTGATACCCCCTCAGTCAGGCTTATAGCTTGATGGCGCACTGCGCCATATTTTCACGTTTTAAATACCATTTCAATGAAAAAAATATTTTATATCGGTATTATAGGTTTTATATTATTTGAAATAGCGAATGTGTATTTCATCATGCCTATGCCGGGCAGCCAAGAAATGAACAGCATTGACGTTGCTTATTTCCTTTACAATTGGCGTTGGGTATTCCGTGGTTTATTCGGTTTAATGATTGTTTTAGGTTTAAAATCGGCTTTTTTACATAAAAAATGGCTTTCAATAGTGTCCATAATAGCTTTATTAGGTATCACATATGAAAC
>JANMYC010000402.1:0-4824 GCA_031381715.1 Saprospiraceae bacterium | reverse complement strand
GCAAAATATCCATTCTGCAAGGCTTTCATTCATTTTTTACACGTCTGAATTGAAAAGAACAAATTAGTTAGTACCTGCTTTTTCTGCTTTTTTAGCTTTTACATCCTTCTTATGGCTCATTGGCTTTTTAACAGTTGCAGCAGCATCTGTAGTAGCTGCGGTTGTAGTTTTAGCGCCAGTAGTTGCAGAAGTTGTAGCAGCTGCTTTTTTAACTTTAGCTTCAGTTTTAACCGGAGCTTTAGCTGGAGCAGTTGGTGCATTTTGAGCATTCATAGAAATAGTGAATGCACAAAGTGCTAAAGCTGAAACAAATAATTTCTTAGTCATGATTGATATTTTTAAAATTTAAACTTAAATAATCTTAATTAACACTATCTTTTTTTCGATGATACAAAGGTGCGCTATATTAAAATGTTCTTAAGCTTTACTCGGTGAATGGGCATAAAGTATCGGTAGTTTGTACCCCTCAGTATAGGGTCGATTTATTCAAAATTCTGAGGTGCATCCCGGGCACTTAAGCACCCGTATAGATGGTATTCCTTTAAACAGTAAACTTGAGGGTTTTCTAATCACCTACAATCAGATGAATCTCTTTAGTTGCCTGTTCGCAAAGGGTTCTTACTTTTTTAAAAGTCTGATGGATTGTGAGCGCATCATGTTTGAAAGCAGCATTTTCGATGGAGTCGAGGAGCGGATGCAAGGTTTCATCTAAGCCAACGAATGCAACCGTGGTTTTCATATTGTGCGCAGTGGCTTTTACGAGGGGAAAATCTTTTAATGAAATGGCTTTTTCTAATTCGGAAATCTCTTGTGGCATTTGCTCCACGAATTGGGCGAGCATGGATTTCACAAATGATTCGTTGCCTTTTGATAAATCTTGTAAATAATTGAAATTCAATATTTTATGCCCAATTTTACCACTTTTTAAAGGTCGACTTTGGGGCAAATTATTATCACCGACAGGCGTATCATCCACCTTTACAAATTGCGCAATCAATGTCTTCAAGTTCTCTTCTCGGATGGGTTTGGGCAAATATTCATTCATGCCCGCACTAATGCAACGCTCGCGCTCCCCTGCGAGGGCGTGGGCAGTGAGAGCGATGATGGGCGTTTGTATTTTAAGCTCCTTTCGGATTTTTTGAGTCGTGGTATATCCATCCATCTCAGGCATTTGAATGTCCATCAAAATCAGATTAAAAGACTCATTTTTAAGGTATTCGATGGCTTGAAAACCATTAGCAGCAATCTTAAAATTCAGATTCCAACTCATTAAAAGCTGTTGCATGAGATCCTGATTCAGTTGGTTATCCTCTACCACCAAAACTTTTACCCCCTCAGTATAAGTGGTATTTTGAACCAATAAAAGCTCGTTTTTAGCTATTTTATCCTTAAAATGCGCATAAAATTGTACTTCTGATATTTTGTAAGGTATCGTAAAACTGAATATTGTGCCTTGATTAATGGCACTCTTGACATCAATATTTCCGCCTTGCAAATCAATCAGACTTTTCACGATAGATAAGCCCAAACCCGAGCCTCCAAATCGGCGCGTAATATCGGAGGAGGCTTGGCGAAAACGGTCAAAAATAACCCCTAACTTATCTTTAGAAATACCAATGCCCGTATCCGCAACTTCAAATAATAGTTCTATATTTTTACTTTTATTAAAATCTTGCTTCTCTGACGCATCAGCAGTATTGAATGAGTTTTTACTGAGGGAGGTATCGATTTTAACAGAAATCATCCCTTTTTCAGTGAACTTTATGGCATTAGAGATTAAATTGACTAAAATTTGAGTCAATCGAACCGCATCGCCCACAAGCACATCGGGCAAGTCAGCCGCAATTTCAACGTTTAAAGTCAGCCCCCGAAGCCTTATTTTTTCGGTAAAAATGGTCTCAATATCCTGCAAAGTTCCTCTTAAACTAAATGGGACAGCCTCTATCCGCATCATCCCCGCTTCGATTTTCGAAAAATCAAGAATATCATTCACAATGGTCAAAAGATTTTCACCTGATGTTTGGATGGCGTTGACATGCTGCGTTTGAGATTTATCTAATTTGCTTTTTTGTAAAATATTCGTGAAACCAATAATAGCATTCATAGGCGTGCGGATCTCATGGCTCATATTTGCCATAAATTGTTCTTTGAGTTCGGTGGCTTGTAGCTCTCGTTTATGCGATTCATCCAACTCTTTTATCAATTTTGCTTGGCTTGTAAGTCTAAAAACCACGAAAAGGGAAGCCAAAAGCAAAGCAATTCCCGAAATAATGGCTAACCGAATGCTGGAATTAACGGCTTTTATACTATCCAAATCATTGGCTTGGAGGAGTTCTCTTATTTGGTTTTGTCGTTTTTCCTCAATTTCGTCCGCTAATTTTAGGATACTATCCGTCAAGCGTTTGCCTCTATTGGTGTTGATAATTTTTTCAGCCGCATCTTTGCCACGGGTATAAAATTCATCGAGAATGAGTTGACTGAAATGGACTTTTTCATTCACCAAATAGCGCAATTGTTGCACTTGTTTATTGGATTCGATGCTAAAAAGAGACTTTTCAACATTATCCAAATCTGTTTTTATGGCAGCAATTTCCTTTTCAATATCCTGAATATGTGATGAATCTTTTGTGATGACCATACCCCGTATTTGGGATTCCACGACTAAAATATTCGAGCAAAGTTTTTGTAATTGTGTTTCGTTTTTAAATTCATTGAGTGCTTGTTCATTGCCGTTAATGAGTTCAGAAATACTCCGTTTGGCATTGATTTGTAAAAATGCAATCAAGCCCAAAGCGACAATTAATGACGCTATAACGATGTATTTCCAATAGACATCTTTCATTAGGGACATAGATTTTTAGAAAATTTGATATTCCAAAAATACATTTATAATTTCATTAAAAAAAACGGGCAAAAGCTATCTAAATCAATTAGCTTTTGCCTCGATACAACAACCTAAATCAAACTAATATGAAAAACTAACTTCACCCTAAAATCAATTAAAAGACTGCCCGCTCACTCACTAACTTTACTACTACAGACATCGTGGCGCAAACGGGCAGAACACACTTTAACACTGAACTATAATTGTTTTAAAATCTCCGACTTCAATAAGCATATATAAATACTTCTTAAAACAAAATTAGTGAGTCCTTTACCTTAAAGTTTAATTAGTCGCTGAATCGTGGAAAAATATCGGTGAAATGGGTGGATTACCTATTTAAATCAAATTCAATCGCTTATTCAAGGGGTTGCGGTATGCATCCGCCACCGGGATTATTTTTTTACCAATATTGATGGCGCCATCTTGAATATAATCAATTTTTGGAACGGCTACGATATACGAGCGGTGTACCCGTTGAAAAATAGACGCTGGTAATTTTTCCTCCAAAGCTTTTAGAGTGATGTGAATGGCATTGAATTTCTCCTTCCCATTTTCACGATAAAAAACTTTTACGTAATCACCCATCGCTTCAAGCCAGAGCAAATCTTCTACCATTATTTTCTTTAAAAGGGTACCGTCTCTGATAAAAATGAAATTATCGGTGGGTTGCTCCATTTTACTGAGGGGGTCATTTTTGGCGTCAAAAAGCAGTTTCGCTCGCTCGATAGCCGCTAAAAATCGGTGTACAGTGATGGGTTTTACGATATAATCCGCTACATTCAGCTCAAAAGCCTCCACAGCATATTCTTTTTTAGAAGTCGTGAAAATAATAATCGGCCGCTGCGTGAGTTGTCGGGTCAGTTCGAGTCCCGTCATATTTGGCATTTCAATATCAAGCAGAATCAAATCCACGGGATTCTGTTGTAAAAAGCTAAACGCCTCAATGGCACTGGCGCATTCACCCGCATATTCCAAAAAATCCACTTGGCTGACCAGTTGTTGAAGCGCCAACCGCGCCATTTTATTATCATCTACTATTAGGCATTTTATAGACATTCTTATTTTTAAGTACAAAGGTAGGCATTACCGCGTATTACCTTTTGGGTATTTAACGATGATTTAAAGCTAATCACCGATACTCTATCTTCCCCGCAGTTACGATTCTCGGAATTAGCGCATATTGAACTATGTACTGCTTAATTTGTTAAGAAATTTTCACCACTATTTTAAAAATCATTCGCTATGGTAAAAACGGCACTCATCACAGGAGGCTCAAAAGGAATCGGCTACGGAATAGCTGAAGTTTTAATAAAAGAAGGCATAAAAGTAGCCATCACCAGCCGCACGCAAGAAAGTGCGGATGAAGCAGCGGCGGCTCTTAACACTATCAAAGAGGGTTATGCACTCGGCATTGTATCCGATGTTCGCAACTTAGAATCACAACAGAATGCGGTTGAAAAAGTAGTCACTGCTTGGGGCAGATTGGATTATTACATCGCGAATGCGGGCGTGGGACATTTTGCGAATATCCAAACCCTTTCGCCAGAAGAATGGCACGAGATGATTGATATCAATCTGACGGGCGTTTTTTACAGCATAAAAGCCTCTTTGGATGCTTTAAAAGAGTCGAAAGGCTATTTTATCACCATCGCTAGTCTTGCAGGGGCGAATTTTTTTGAAACGGCAGCGGGCTATAATGCGAGTAAATTCGGTTTAGTCGGTTTCACGCAAGCCATTATGTTGGATTTAAGAAAACTGGGCATCAAAGTAACGACCATCATGCCGGGCTCAGTTGCCACGTATTTTAATAATCACACTCCCAACGAAAAAGACGCTTGGTAAAGTGCGCGCAGGCATTTTTATTAAATCCGAAACGATTTGACCAATATCTTCGGGCTGAATTTTCCACGCATCTTTTTCGTTGGGAGTGTGATTATTGA
>JANMYC010000359.1:0-5068 GCA_031381715.1 Saprospiraceae bacterium | reverse complement strand
CCGATTTCTTATAGCGGGTTTGGAAGATTTGTTTGCTGAAATTGGGCGCAACGTTGAAAACCTTGATGATTGGAAAAAACTGTTTTGTGCAAAAGCGGCAGATTTTGAAAAACAAGGCAATACAGAGTATGCAATGGGGCTATATCGTGCGGCTGAATTTTTTATGCACCCTTCCGACCCCGACAGGACAATGGTTATTGAAAAGTTTCTACGTTTTTTCTACCAATCTAAAAAGGGGAAAAATATTGAACGAATTTCAGTGCCTTATGGCAATAATCAACTGCATGGTTTTAGGTTGATACCAATACTATCGTCAAAGGGCATTATTCTGATACATGGCGGATTTGATTCTTATATCGAAGAGTTTTATACACTTGGTGCGGCTATGTGTGAATATGGTTACGAAGTAATAATGTTTGACGGACCGGGACAAGGCTCAACGCTGATGTTTGAAAAAGTACCCATGACCCATGAATGGGAAAAACCCGTTGCCGCCGTTCTGGATTATATAGGTGCAGAAAATGTCACATTGATTGGTATCAGTCTTGGTGGCTACTTATCTATCAGAGCTGCCTCGCAGGAGAAACGTATTCAACGGGTTATCGCCGATGATGTCATGCTTGATTTTTTCGCCTGTGTTACATCAAGAAGAGGTAAAGTTGCAGCGTATCTTATGAGGAGTCTTATAAAACTAAGATTGGCTTTTGTGTTTAATACCGTAGCGGGGCTAATAATGAAAAAGGATATGTATTCACAATGGGGAATTGCACAAGGTATGCACGTTATGGGATGCAAAACACCCTATCAATTTTTCTTAAAATTGAAGCAATACAACGGTTATGGAGTGTCCGCTAAAATAATAGGCGATGTTTTGGTTATGGCTGGAATCGAAGACCATTTTGTGCCAATGACGCAATTTTATAAGCAATTAGCATTGCTAACGGCTGCAAAATCAGTTACAGGTCGCATTTTCACGGAACAGGAACAGGCTCAATCACATTGTCAAATTGGTAATCTTGGATTGGCGGCTATCTATATGTTGGGTTGGATTGAAGAACATGCTTAAAAAGTTAAAAAATATGATAAAAAATTATTACTACTTGATTGCAGGAATCCTTGCGATTCTTTTCTCTATTACCCATGCATGGAATGGACAAACGGTTATTCTGCCAACGCTTAATATTGATGCAATAACCACAGATACAAAAACAATATTTTTTTATGTTTGGCACATTATCACCGCCGAAAATATGCTCTTTGGCGTCGCTTTTCTTCTGATGGCGTTCCATAAAGATTTGTCAAAAGTTAGATTTACGGCGTGTGTTATTGCCCTTTTAATGATTGTTCGCTTAATCGTTATTCTTAGCGGAACACTGTTGTATAATGCTTCGGGACTTAAAAATACGTTGGTAGATTTCATTGCAATTATTGTTTATGTTGCGCTGATTTTATTAGGCATAAGGGTAAAAGATAAGCAAATTGGAGAATTGTCGCTAAAAAAGGTTTAAATACTGAGGGGTGATAACTTTCCATAAAAAGCCTACGACCATGAATAAAAAACGTTAGCAATCATTGTAGAACAACATCACAAACCATAATAATTAGAATTGGAAAAATCAAAATCTATTGCAGGCATTGTTGGACCGACATTAATAGTTATGGTCTTATCAGAACTAAAAATATGGAATCCAACGCTTTATGACACACAAATTGCACCGCTCGTCTATCTTTCGGGCGTGCTTCTGTTTATTGTAGGTATTTCAATTGTTCGCAGTCATAATATTTGGGTTTTAGGTTGGCAAACGAATTTAACAATTATTGGGTGGTTCGCTATTTTGCTTGGGCTTATACGCATGTTTTTTCCACATTCCTATAAAGCACAGTTTAAGAATAATGATTTTGCTTTGATTGTAGAATTTTCTCTCATTTTGCTGGGCGTTTATTTAACGTATAAAGCATATTGGACAATACAAAAGTCAAAATGAAACGCTTGACTGTCAAACCAATAATCAAGCGTTTTGGCGTTAAAAAGGGTGTAAATACTGAGGGGTTTATTTTCATAAAATATTTTGTCGCAAAAGACCCCTTTGTTATCATTATCACACAGTGTGGGTTCTGTTTTTAGTCCGCATCTTTGTATCATCAATTTAGAAAATATTTTTCATCAATTAAAAATCGAAAAAAATGAGGAAGTTAAAATTGCAAGTGCAAATGACCATTGATGGTTTCATTTCAGGCACAAATGGAGAAATGGATTGGATGATATTTCCTTGGACACCAGATATCATGAATTATGTAAAAGACATTACTGAACCAGTAGATACAATTCTTTTAGGCAGAAAACTTGCCGAAGGGTTTATTCCACATTGGGAAGGAGTGTCTAAAAACCCGAGCGACCCAGATTTTGAAGGTGGGGTAAAGTATTCAACAACACCCAAAGTCGTTTTCACAAAAACACTTGAAAAGTCAATTTGGGATAATACGATTTTAGCAAAAGGTGCACTTGTTGATGAAATCAATCAATTAAAAAAACAAGTAGGCGGCGATATAATCACATACGGTGGCGGCAGATTTGTGTCTTCCCTTATCAAAGAAAACTTGATTGATGAATTACATTTGTTCATCAATCCTGCCATAATTGGTAGCGGATTACCCATTTTTAAAGAAGTTATGGCAAAACAAAACTACCAATTGTCAAACTCAATGAAGTTTGAGTGTGGCATAATAGTTTTAGCTTATAAACGACTTTAATCCTGAGGGGGTAAAACGCACAAACGCTTGATTATCAAATAGATAGTCAAGCGTTTGTGCGTTAAAAAATGTCTAAATACTCAGGGGTGTGAATATTGCAATTCTTCTCCATAATTGTGTAACTTTTCCAATAATATAAGGGGACACTTTTGTACTTCAATTTGAATATTTGATAAAATGGAAATTATAAGATTAATCATTCAAATCCTTGCAACTGTTTTAGGCTGTTTAGCTGCCCTAATGAGCATACTAATTCTCCTTAGGTTACATTGGCCTGCACCTGTGTTATGGATTATAAAATTGTTTGCTTCTGCATTATCACCCTTGTTTGTGGTAGTCGGTGTGTTGAGTGTAATTGTCGGGTTAACAACTGGTTCTGTATTCATGAGTTTGATGGGTATGTATGTGGCTTTATTTTTCTTTTCACATATTTACAGAATTACCCGTCCGCCTGATGTTTCAAGTGGTTTTGAACAGGCTTTTGGTTTGAATTGGAAAAACCGCATAAGCACCGAACAAAAAAATCATTTTCTCCCAAGTCGAACAATACTAAAATTACCCTCCGTTCCAATTCCCCGCATACAACAAAACATTTCATTTGCAACAATTCCCCGCACCGACAGACAACTTTTGTGTGATATATGGCAACCAAGTACAACTATTACGCCTTCGGGTTTGGCTTTTATTTATCTGCACGGTAGTGCGTGGACGCTACTTGATAAAGACGTTGGCACTCGTCCGTTTTTTAGTCATTTGGCTGCCCAAGGTCATGTAATTATGGACGTCGCTTATCGTCTTGCGCCTGAAACGGACATGATGGGCATGGTAAACGATATAAAACGAGCTATTGTATGGATGAAAGAAAATGCACATACTTACGGCGTAAATCCCAATACAATTGTTGTGGGTGGTGGTTCTGCGGGTGGTCATCTTGCACTAATGGCAGCCTATACTGCCAATAATCCACAGTTTACACCAAAGGAATTGGCAGAAAAAGACATGAGCGTATGCGGTGTTGTTTCGCTTTATGGTCCAACAGATTTAGAGGCAATGTACTACCACACCAATCAGCATCTTACCACCCGATTAAATGCTGGTTCTGCAAAAAAAGCGGCGCCTCAACTGCCCGAATGGATAATTAAAAAAATGGGGAAAGCCTATTATCGCTTTAAGTTTAAAAATTTTGCAAATGCAGGAACTTTTGCTATTCTTTTTGGTGGGCATCCCGATGAGTGCCTTGAACAATACGCACTTTTCTCACCTATTACGCATGTAGATGCTCATTGTCCTGCCACAATCCAAATACAAGGTGAACATGATTTGATGGCTTCTGTAAAAACCACCCATTTTTTACACACCCGTTTAGTGGAGAAGAAAGTACGAGCTGCCCTGCATATTTTACCGCAGATAGACCATGCATTTGACCTTATATTGCCCAAAATATCTCCGTCAGCACATACCGCAATTTATGATGTAGAACGATTTTTGGCATTACAAATTAAAAACGTTAAGAAGGTAGAGGGGTCTTCTTTTCAAAAATTAAATATAAAATGAAAAAAATACTCATTATCAACGGGCATCCCGACAAAGAAAGTTTCTGTTTTGCACTCGCAGAGAGTTACAAAAAAGGGGCAGATACGGCGGCGGCAGATTGCAAATTGGTGCATCTGATTGATTTAAAATTCAATCCCATTTTGGCGCATGGCTATCGCAAAATCAGCGAATTAGAGCCAGATTTGGTCAAAATGCAAGCCGAAATCTTGGCGGCAGATCATTTAGTGTTTGTTTATCCTAATTGGTGGTCAACATTTCCTGCGCTTTTGAAAGGCTTTATTGACAGGGTTTTTGTACCAAATTTTGCGTTCAAATACCGTGAAAATTCACCATTTTGGGATAAGCTCTTGAAAGGAAAAACCGCAAGGCTTATCGTCACAATGGACACGCCAAAATGGTACTATTGGTTAATAAACAAAAGTGCGGGACACAATGCCATGCGCGTTGGCGTGTTAGAGTTTTGCGGCATAAAACCCGTTAAAATTACTGTTTTTACACCTGTAAAATCGGCGGATGAAGCCAAACGAAAAAAATGGTTAGCGGAAGCCGAGGAGTTGGGAAATGAACAGCGATGAAATAATCAACGGAAAGTATTGAAAATTAGTAAAATACTGAGGGGTCTATTTTTTTATAAAATATTGTAAATATGAAACCACCATTCACATTACAACAGTTTTTAGAAGTCTTCACAAGCTATAATGAGGGCGTTTTTCCCATGCAGGTACTGTTTTATTTGATGGGTGCTATTGCAATTTATTTAGCC
>JANMYC010000358.1:0-5011 GCA_031381715.1 Saprospiraceae bacterium | reverse complement strand
ATAGTGAGCCAGTTAAAAAGCGTTAGCTCAAGTATTTCACAGGTTAAAAAATATGCCCCCTCAGTATCCAAGCTTTATGAGCGGATTGAAAGCCTACTTTATGAGTTGGAGGATATTGGCGGCGAACTCGAAGCCATTTCAGAAGATACCGAATACGACCCCGAACGCATTGCCGACATCCAAACACGCTTGGATATTATCTATAAATTACAGAAAAAACATGGTGTAGCCACAGTTGAGCAGCTCATCGAAATCCAAAATGACCTGCAAACCCAACTCAATGCCTTCGGTGACCTTTCAGAAGATATAGAAAAATTAGAGCAATCTCTCATAGAACAAGAGACTGAATTGCGTCAATTAGCCAATGAATTATCCACTAAACGGAAATTCGTCACCCCTCAGTTTGAAACGCAAGTACACGAAATGTTGCAACAATTGAGTATGGAAAATGCCCGATTAAAGGTGCAAATCACTGATTTACAAGAGCTAACCATCAACGGTGCCGACGATGTGCAATTCCTTTTTGCTGCCAATAAAGGCTCTCGCATGATGCCGATAAAAGATGTGGCTTCGGGCGGCGAGTTGAGCCGTTTGGCATTGTGTACCAAGTCGCTTGTGGCTGCCGCGATACCGCTACCCACTTTGATTTTTGATGAAATTGATTCGGGCGTATCGGGTGATGTAGCTCTAAAAATGGGCAATATTTTACATAAACTCTCCAAACACCATCAAGTGGTGGTGATTACGCACTCGCCACAAGTAGCTGCTAAAGCGGAAAAGCATTATTTTGTCTATAAAACGCATAAAGAGGATAGAACCATCACGAGCGTCAGACCCCTCAGTACAGAGGAGCGTATGCGGTCAATTGCGGTCATGTTGAGCCAAAATCCGCCAAGTGCCAGCGCTTTGGAAAATGCGAAAGAGTTGATGAGTATTTAAAATATTGGATTTTTATTTAAAAAGCCTTTAATTTTAAGGCAAAATAGGTATAAAATGTCAACAAAATCTCAAATACAGCCCGATGTGGAAATAGGAAATCTCGCTCCTATGACCCTTGAAGAATACTTTGAAATGGAGCTTGTTTCAGAAACGCGACATGAGTATAATGGTGGTTATATTCAAGCAATGGCTTACACTTCCATTAACCATGCCCGTATTTTATGGAATTTAAATAGAGAATTAGGTAATTGTTTAAGAGGAAAAGCTTGCGAAGGTTTTGGTAGTGATAGAATGCTATTTATTCCTAATTGTGAAGGGAAAGACCGCATATTTTATCCTGATATGACAATTGTTTGTGGTGAAAAAGAGCTTTATCAATATAAAGAAAAAATGGTGGCTTTACTAAACCCCTCAGTATTGATTGAGGTTTCATCGGATACTACAATGGAAGATGATTTCGTTAATAAATGGCGGTGTTATAAAAAACTGCCTTCGCTCAAACAATACATTATCATTTCTCAAAAAGAGAAATATATTATTGTTTTAAACAGAACTGAGAACGCCGAAGAATGGCTTCACACAACTTTAGATACCGATGAAAGCACGCTTAAAATATTAGATTGTGAAATAAAAGTGAAAGATATTTATGAAAACGTCGAATAAATTATAAAAAATATGCGTAACAGATTATTCATCCTATTCAGTTTTTATGCCCTTATTTCCTTGACAAGTTGTGCCTCCGCGAAGCAAAATGCTTGGTTGAGGGTGCACCAAATGGAAATCAACCGAGCAGCACAAAGCAACGTCCCTTCAGAAGAAAAAATGGATATTTTATTGACGCAATATGCCGTTTTGATGGATCAAGGAATGCAATTTGTGAACCCAGTAAAAGGGGTGAAATACATTGAAAAATTTCAAAAACAGAATGACCCTTCTATTACTAAAATCGTTGGTGAAAGTGGTAATTGGGTCAGTAATTTGAATACAGGGGAAGGGCTTATGCTTGGTTTGAGAGTATCAAAAAAGCCTTATATCAATAAATACATTGATTTAGTCCCTAAATTTCATCGAAAATATGAGCAATATAAGTTCGTAGCCAATATGACGGGTAAAGTTGTCGGAGGATTTGGTAAACTTGGGGGGAAAATTTTAAGTTTATAAATTAATTAGGCGACAAGTTAAAGGCGACAGTATTCCACATACTGTCGCCTATCTTATTTCATAAAAGTGTAATAATACGATTCTGGAAAATCCTCGTAAACGCCTTCTAAAACCACTTTTCCATTCATTGTAGAAATGAGCTTCATCGCTTGATCCACGTTTTCTATCTTTTTATCGTTGATGTGCGTGATTACAAAGCCAATTTCCATATTCGTTCTATCTATCCTACTGCCTTTTTCAATAGAAATAACTTTCATACCTTTCACTCCTAATTTGCGGCTTTCTTGAGGCGAGAGTGGGCGCAGGTCAGAAATACCAATTTTCTTAAAAGCGTCTAAGCTGCCATCAAACTTCTCGGCGGATAGTAAAGCGGTGGTAAAGTTTTTATTTTTTAAAGTTACCAATGTACTTGCGGTTTTGCCTCCGCGTACGTATTCTATTTTCACAACGTCACCCGGTTTCTTACGACCTACTTGCTCCAATAATTCCGCTTTATTTTTAA
Organism: Saprospiraceae bacterium; assembly: GCA_031381715.1. Taxonomy (GTDB): domain Bacteria; phylum Bacteroidota; class Bacteroidia; order Chitinophagales; family Saprospiraceae; genus JAAFJT01. The sequence continues at coordinate 2,409 of JANMYC010000358.1, read as the reverse complement.
CCTTCATATTATCAATGCTGATAATAACATCGCTTTGCTTGATACCTGCATCATCCGCTGCACTTTTATCGTTCACTTTTACCACAATCACGCCATTCATGGATGGATAACCCGCTGATCGAGCCGAAGAAGTTGATAAATCATTGATTTCAACCCCCAGAAAACCTCTTTGAACAACTTTGTAATTGATTAAATCCCTGATGACTTTTGTCGCCAAATTTACAGGAATGGCGAAAGAATAGCCTTCATATCTTCCAGATTTGGTGATAATAGCTGTATTAATACCCACTAATTCACCATTTGTATTCACCAATGCACCGCCCGAATTGCCCGGATTAACTGCAGCATCCGTTTGAATAAAAGACTCAATGGAATATTCTTCTTCCAAAATATTAATGCTTCTACCCTTTGCCGAAACGATGCCCGCTGTAACTGTGGATTCTAAATTAAAAGGGTTACCCACCGCTAAAACCCACTCACCGACGCGAATGCTATCCGAGTTACCCATGTGTACTGGTATCAATCGCTGAGCCTCAATTTTCAAAACTGCTAAATCAGTGGAAGGGTCAGTACCTATCACCTTTGCACTAAACTCTCTTTTGTCATCCAATGTCACTTGTATATCCGTAGCTTCTGCTACTACATGGTTGTTCGTAACAATATATCCATCATTAGAAATAATAACGCCTGATCCCGTAGAAGCTCCCACAACACCGTCATTCCAAATATTATCCGAGCTGCCATTGGTCACAGCCTTAATATTGACCACAGAAGTAGTGATAGCCTCCGCCGCCGCCGTAAAATTTGTAGGTGCTGATGAAAGAAAAGACCGTTGAAGCCTTCCACTAAGGTTATAATCTGTCAAACTTGCATATTTGGCATTGTTGCTGTCCTTTATCACTATTTCAGGGACAGGTGATAAATAACGAAGTGTAAGAACAGTGAGAACTGAACTGATAATGGAAGCAAAAACTGCAATTAAAACTATATTTCTTTTCATAAGGCATAAAATTAAAATTAGTGGACATATAGCTTTTAAAATAATCTCAGTTCCCTTTTGGGTTTAAATCCCAGCTAAAAAAGAGAAAACAGTGATTGTTTAAGCCTAATTTCTTATTGATTATCAATAGATTATATTAAAGATAATTATGATAAAAAATTTCATGTAAAGTAAAAGTAAAAATAGTGCAATTGAAAGTTTTTTTGATAAAAATACCGTTAATTCTGCCTTAATGTTTTGTTAATGTGCATTATCGTAACGATTATAATGAGTCGTTTGTTATTGCACAAAGTACATTTTTCATAAAGAGGGTAAATTAACTTTTAATTTTCAATATTTATTGAAACTTTTGAAACATAGATACTGTTATTAACTTGAAAGATTCAAAGAGAACACTTATCCACATTTTAGCCGATAGTTTTCCACAAACACCTTTGTTATACACATTCTAAACCTAATTATCATGCTTTTTCAACTTCATCACCCAAATAAACAGCAACTCGATAACCTTATAATCGAGCAAAAAGATAAACCATTCAGTTATCCACACATTGCGGATACATCATTGACAATCAAAGAAAAAACACCTCAGGGTTTTAGATATGATAATAACTCAATTTTAATAGGCGAAGGCGAAGCCGTTTTTGAAGCAGCCCGCGAGGTGATTCGCGACTGGCAGATGTTCCCGGGTGGTTGGGCAGAAATTTACGCACGTGATACGCCCTTAGAAGTTGGGCGCATCGTAGTGATGTGTGCGCGTGTATGGGGCATCTGGTGGCTCAATTGCGCTCGCATCGTTTTCACCGTCAATGAACGCAATCGTTTTGGTTTCGCTTATGGCACTTTGGAACACCATGCGGAAAGTGGCGAAGAACTGTTTCAAGTGCGTATGGATGACAGTGGACAAGTTTTTTATGAAATATTGGCATTCTCACGTCCACGTCACTGGACGGCACGCTTGGCATTCCCAATTGCCCGCTTTCACCAACGCAAATTTGTGAAACATTCATTTCAAAATATGAAAAATATCGTCCATGAAAAATGCGCCCAACAACCCGCTTAATTGGATTATCGAAACTATGCACCCCCTCAGTCCCGAGCACTCGGGATGGCTCAAAATAAGCCTTATTTTGCTTATTTCAGTGCTCATATCATCGCAACCGACCCACCCTTCGTGGGCAATATCCATGATATTAATTGCGGCATTAATACTCGTACCCATTGGTTTTCAACAACTTATGAGACGCATTGTTGATTTTAAAAGCCATTTCACTTCTGAATCAGTATATCTAACTCACCTCCTATCAGCTATTTTATTAGCCATTAGTTTTACTCTAAAACAAGGCGTAATTGCGGGTTTATTGGCTTTGCCTTACGCTCTATGGTGCGCTTTTATCACTATTAAAATA
>JANMYC010000297.1:0-3082 GCA_031381715.1 Saprospiraceae bacterium | reverse complement strand
CACGACGCCACCGCCTGCCATGGGATTGACACCCCAACTGCCTTTGTCAGTAACGCATTGAATAATGGTGCTGCCCATCATATCAATTTCATTTTTAAAACCTTTACCATTCAGGATACAAGTTCGGACGGGGGCATCATTGCCCATGACGGACATGGTGCTTTCGATGTAGAGCGATGTAGTTTTGGTCAATACATCTTTGCCACCAATGGCTTCGATGTGCTTGGCGACGATTTCATCAGCGGTTTGTGCCGATACTGAAAATGTGAGTGCGGCTGCGAATAATGTAAGAAAGAACGATTTCATGTCTTTTAATTTAGTTAAAAAGTTAAAGAGTATTTTTAATGAAAAAGAAACGATAAAAGTAGATTTATTGTTTTAAAACAGTGTAATATGCTTGTTTTTTATTTAAAAAGTATGAAAAATGGTATTTTTAGGCCAACTTACTGAGGGGGTATCATTTTACCACCACCGTCTTTTTCGACGATGAAACCGCCCCAAAGTAACCCAATGCCCCGCCTGACCAATTGGTAATAGGGTTAGTAGGAGCTGCACTATTATTACCATTGCTGACTAAGGTGCTGAGGGTATTGTAATAATCGTGCACTTTTTTATCAATGGAGACCAACTCCACATCCACTTTTTCACCCAATTTAAACTCGGTGGTGAAAATCGGAATCCGTATTCTATTGCCATTTGTTAATCTATCGTCAATCACTAAAATATTTTCACCCTTATTCTTAGGTTTGTCATTGACTACCGTTTTAATACGGTAAAAATTGGTCTCGCTCGTAGGGTCTTGAAAAATGCAATATAATTGATAAGTACTATCTGCCGCAGCACCGCCAAAAGGATTGCCATTGTCTTTTTCAATTTCGATAGAGTCGAGCATTATGGGTTTAGATAAATAACTGGATGCTGAAAAACTTTTACCATCTACACTGACCGATAGGGTGTAATTGGCTTTATTCGTGGCGGTATATTTAGCAGCTTTGTAATAACCATTGTTTTCGCCAATGAGTGAAATCGCTGCGCCACTGTCTTTTTTCAAAGTAACGGTGGCATTGGTGACGGCGGTGGGTTTATCCGTGCTGAAAAAATTACTCGTTTTTGTTACCCGCACCGCAAAATCTTGCGTGCCTTCTACGAGTTCCGCTTCGATAACATACTGAGGGGTCGCCGTATTGAGGTCAATATCAATGACTTTTTGGCAAGATGAGAATGCGATAACAAGGGCTATAATGGGAAGAAATATCTTTTTCATTTTTATTTGAATTTAAAATTATACGTGACAGAAGGAATGATTTTGAATAAAGCAGTGCGCAATGCTTCAGTTTTTTCAGGATTATCTTTATTTTGTTGAAAATCAATGGTATAAGCATTTTCACGCGCGTAAGCGTTGTAAACCGAGAAATTCCAACTGCCTTCGTAGTTTTTTCGTTGTTTTCCGAGTAAAGTTAAGCCGATATCCAAGCGGTGATAATTAGGGAAACGGTAGCCGTTGCGCTCGGTGTAATAAGGCACTTGAAGACCATTTACTTCATATTTCCCAGAAGGGAAAGTGGCGGCACTGCCCGTATTAAAGACCCAATTGGCGGATATTTTCAGCTTTTTAGTCAAATCATACATGCCCACAATGGCAATATCGTGGATGCGGTCTTGTCGAGCGGGGTAATAACTGCCGTTATTGATGTCGTCAAATTTTCGCAAAGAGCGCGATAAAGTGTAACTTACCCAACCTGTCAAACGGCCTTTTGCCTTTTTTAAATAAAACTCTGCCCCGTAGGCAATGCCTTTACCGTAGGTCAAAGCACCTTCATATTCGGCATTGAAAATAAGGTCGGCACCATTGCGATAATCAATCTGATTAGCGAGGTTTTTATAGTAGGTTTCAAACGAAAACTCATATTCATTGTCTTTAAAATTGCGGAAATAGCCGACTGATAGTTGATCCACAATTTGCGGTTTCACGTTATTGCTGCTCGGCACCCACAAATCTGTGGGCGAAGCCGTTGTCGAATTAGACAATAAGTGCATATATTGAATATTGCGAGTAAAACCCGCTTTCAAGGAACTCGCATCATTCAACTCGTATTTAAGCCCTAAACGAGGCTCTAAACCGCCGTAATATTTGATGGTTTTACCGCTTTCATAAGTTGTTTTACCCGTTGTATTGCCTTGGGCATCAAAAGTGTAAGCCGTTCCTTTGCCGATATAATCGAACATAGAATAGCGCAAACCATATTGAAAACCGATTTTTTCACTCACTTTCCAATCGTTTTGCACGTAAGCACCGCCTTCGTACGCGTATTTATTTTCAGTTTTTGAATTACTAAAACTGCTGTTTGAGCCCGCCTCTAATTTTGTGGGAAGGAAAGTGTGGTGGATGATATTTACCCCAAATTTTATGGTATTATTGGTATTTGGGAAATAGGTAAAATCCTGTTTTACGTTCCAATCTTGAATGGAAGATTTTACTTTAAACTGGTTATCGCCCGCCCCGATTTTAAATTGATAATCGTAATTACTGAAAATGACGGACGTATTCGAGAATAATTTATCGCTAAACAAGTGATTCCACCGCAAAGTGCCCGTGTAATTGCCCCAATCCAAGCCAAAATTACTCACGCCCAAGACGTCGCGCCCGAAATAACCCGATAAAAATAAGCGGTCTTTTTTACCCAATCGGTAATTGGCTTTGGCGTTCAAATCATAGAAATACAATTTTGAGGTATTGATAGATGAATCCGATGATAGTTTTAAAAACATATCGGCATAGGTGCGCCTGCCAGAAATGATGAACGAGCCTTCATCTTTTTGTAAAGGTGCTTCCACTGTCAAGCGAGATGAAATCAAGCCTACACCGCCCGAGGCATTGAATTTTTTATTGTTCCCGTCTTTCATTTTAATATCCAAAACCGATGAGCCACGCCCGCCAAATTCCGCCGGCATCGAGCCTTTGTAAAGCGTAACATCTTTCAAAGCATCGGAGTTAAAAACGGAGAAAAAACCCAATAAATGCGAGGCATTGTACACGGGGGCTTCGTCTAAAAGAATCAAATTTTGGTCAATCGCGCCACCC
>JANMYC010000252.1:0-2012 GCA_031381715.1 Saprospiraceae bacterium | reverse complement strand
GTTCTTGAAATTTTTGGACGATGTGGAGCAAGAGCAAGAAACCAAAGCTCTACTGAAACGTCAAGTCTATAAATCTGCAATCAGTAGCCCTTATCGTTGGCGGGATTGGGCTAAAAATCAAAACCTTACGGGTGATGATTTTTTAGCTTTTATCAATAACGAAAAGGCAATTTTGCCCGATGGTACTGAGGGGGTCGGCTTGTTTTATTATTTGCGCAGTTTACAGAGTGAAACGGGGAGCGGGCGTCAAGATGTAATAGCAACCGTTTTTAAAGGCGTGACCAACCGCATGATAAACGGTTATTTGTTGCGTGATGTGGTGAATAAAATTGATGCCATTCATTTCAATAGTACCGAAGAAATCTATACACTTTCGCACCTTTATGAAAGTATTTTAAAGGAAATGCGCGACGCTTCGGGCGATGCAGGGGAGTTTTATACACCGCGCCCAGTGGTCAAATTTATGGTTGAAATGCTCAATCCGCAATTGGGTGAATCCGTGCTTGACCCTGCGGCTGGTACAGGCGGTTTTTTGGTTGAAGCTTTTGAGCATTTGAGAAAACAAGCCGTCAATACTGAGGGGTACGAAATCCTACAAACGCGCAGTATTTACGGTGGTGAAGCTAAGCCTTTACCGTATTTATTGTGTCAAATGAACCTTTTATTGCATGGTCTCGAATATCCGATATTGGATAGTGGTAACAGTTTGCGCAATCCTTTGCGAGATATTAGCGATAAAGACCGCGTGAATATTATCCTGACCAATCCACCATTCGGAGGGGAGGAGGAGCGCGGTATTCTCAATAATTTCCCTGATGATATGCGGACGGCTGAAACGGCTTTGCTGTTTTTACAACTGATTATGCGGAAACTCAAAAGGTCATTTATGGGCGTGAAAGGCGGACGGGCTGCGGTGGTTGTGCCCAATGGGACACTTTTTGCCGATGGTATTGCTGCCCGCATCAAAGAGCAAATGTTGAAAGATTTTAACCTTCATACCATTGTGCGCTTGCCCGATGGTGTGTTTGCGCCTTATACGGATATTCCTGCCAATCTTCTGTTTTTTGAGCATGGAGAAGCCACACAAAAGGTTTGGTATTATGAAATGTCTGCGCCCGATGGTAGAAAGAAATACAGCAAAACCAAACCCATCCAGAATGAAGAATTTGAAGCCATCAGTGCTTGGTGGCACAACCGCACCGAAAACGACAATGCTTGGTGCATACCAGTCAGTACAATTTTGCAATATGACGGTAAAAATAAGCTCATTTCTGTCAATTTAGACTGTAAAAACCCTAACCGCAAAAGCGATAATGAATATATAGACCCCTCCGTAGCGATGACTATGATTTTAGAAAAAGAAAAAGAAATCTGGGATTTGATGACCGATATTCAGGCTTTAATCCAAGCAGATAAGGAGGTAGCTGCTTTATGAAAAACTGGAAAACGGTTAGGCTGGGGGAGGTGTTGAAACAATCAAAAAATCAGATTGAGTTAGACCCAGAGAAAACGTATAGGCAAGTTACAATTAGATTGAATCGCAAAGGCGTTGTTTTAAGAGGATTAATTCAAGGTAATCAGGTAGGTTCTAAGCAATTTTTAGCAAAATCAAATCAATTTATAGTTTCTCGGATAGATGCTCGAAATGGTGCCTATGGTATTGTACCAAAGGAGTTAGAAGGGGCAATTGTCACCAATGATTTTTTGTTATTTGAAACAGATACCAAAATTGATGTTGATTTTTTAAATTACTATTCTAATACATCTATTTTTGGCTATGAATGCAACAAGGCAAGTGAAGGTACAACCAATAGAGTGCGTTTAAAAATAGATAAATTTTTAAATATTGAAATTCCTCTTCCACCACTCGCCGAGCAACAGCGTATAGTAGCGAAATTGAATGCCGTGCAAAAAGCAGTAGAAAAGGTGCGGATACTGAGGGGGGAGCAAGAAAAGTTAGTAAAGCGATTAAAAAATGGAATTCTTGAACATTTTAAGAATCCAGATGAAAT
>JANMYC010000157.1:0-4078 GCA_031381715.1 Saprospiraceae bacterium | reverse complement strand
CCCGAAAATGTTCGATCTAAAATCTTTCAACCTTTTTTTACTACCAAACCCACGGGACAAGGTACTGGTTTAGGGCTTTCATTGGCTTACGATATTGTTACCAAAGGGCACGGTGGCACTTTAGAAGTAGAAAGTACTGAGGGGGTCGGTACGGAGTTTATCATTAAATTACCCATTTAAATAAACAATATTGAGTATATCTTAAAAAGCCTATTCTTATTTAGAGACTTAAATCACATAACAACATAAAAACTATCTATCCTACAATATTCTTTCTGAAGTTCAAGCCCCGTTTTTACTATTTATTGTTACGGAGGTCACATCTAACATAAAATAAGATAATAACAGTCTTGTTTGGGTTTACAAAAAGTAAAATCAGATATAAATTGTCATGAGGTTATTTTAACTAAAAAGCTTTGTAATTAGAAAATACTGAGGGGTGAGAGATGTATATTACCTTTTAAAATAAACAACCAAATATTTTTTTTAATGCAATAAATTAAATACTTTTAAGAGGTTTTCAACTGTATTTAATTGAAAATCAAAGCACGGGTAAGTAATTACCTATGATTAACCAAATTGAAAACAACCCATTTGATTCGATTAGTCTTACCTATTAAACCGCTAATCCAGATACGTATTCAGAAAAGTTCTTTTAATAGAAATCTGCATTTTTAATACATCTATGTTTTAACTACACGTCTGATGATGCTAAGCTACTATCAGACAACTAAAATCCTATCTATGAAAAAATACTTGCTCCTCTTGTGTTCGTTCATTGCGCTATTTGTTTTGCCAGCTTTAGGCAGTCATTTTCTATGGGGTGGTCCGCCGCCCGGGTTTGGGCTTTTCCCTGCTGAAGAAGTAATGAAATCAGCTGCTTTTAATCAAACATATTTCAATTTTGCTTGTGTTGTTGCACTCGGTATAGTGACTTTTTTAATGTTCCCCAGTTTATTTGGTTTTAAAAAACCGAAAATAGATGCGGAAAAAAATAGGAAAGAGGTGGGTTATCCCGTTTGGTTCATACCCTCTCTTATCGTATTATTGGCTTCTTGGTTTTTTATGTGGGGCAGATTCGATATCGTTCAGCCCATTGACCATTATACATTTGTACCTCTTTGGTGGTCATTTATTTTGGTACTCGACAGTTTTGTGTATAAAAGGAATAATGGAAAATCATTGATTGCCTCCAGCCCCAATACCATGAAGTTGTTAGGTATCGTGTCTTGCTTTAGTTGGTTTGTATTTGAATATCAAAACTTTTTTGTTCTTGAAAACTGGTACTATCCTAATAATAAAATATTTACGAATTTTGGCAATATTGCATGGCAACTCGTTTCATACACGACAGTTTTGCCCGCTATATTTGAATGGTATTTTTTACTCCGTACTTTTAAAGTTATGGACGAACGGTATCGCAATGGCCCCGTCGTAAAAGTTCCTGTAATGGGTCAGTATATTCTACTAATAGTGGGTTTAGTGCTTCTATTTTTGATGGGTTATTTTCCTGAGGAGATGTTTTGGGGTTTATGGGTATCTTTAGTCCCAGTATTAGTCCCAGCAATGAATATTGGTAATTATTGGACACCTTTCACTGAAATTAGTAAAAAAGGAGACTGGTCTTACATTAATCTAATTGCCATCTCCACTCTTATCAATGGCTTCTTTTGGGAATTTTGGAATTTTGGAAGTGAGTGGTTTCATGATGATATGCCCACAAATCCCAATTATTGGAAATATTCAGTGCCTTATCTTGATAAGTATCATATCTTCTCCGAAATGCCTATTTTAGGATATTGCGGCTACCTCCTTTTCGGAATTGTGTGCTGGGTATTGTGGCTGGCAGTTGCCTATCTTATGGATTTTGATGCTACTATAAAAATTGAAGATGAATACTAAATTGGCTTTGTGAGCTGATAGTTCGGTGATTTTAAGTAATTACCGAACTATTATTTTTCTAAAAATGATGGAAAAATGCTCTTCCATGTGCTCAATACTGAGGGGGTATCCAAGAACGTTACTTCCATCTTTTATTTTTTAAAACAAACAAAAAACGTGCACATAAAATGAAAACTCTTACTAAAAACTACATCAGAATATTAGGCGTGATTACGGCTGTCAATATTGCCATGTTGCTCATAAGAAATTATATTGAGGGTAATTCAGTTTATAATTTCCTTTTTTGGAATCTATTTTTAGGCTTTTTACCACTGCTATTTGCCTATATTTTATACATTTTTAAGGAAAAACTGAGCGCTATTACCTTAATCATTGGAAGTGGAATATGGCTGTTATTTTATCCGAATGCGCCTTATATGATTTCTGACCTTATTCATGTTGATAAAGATAGCTCTACTGTTATTTATGACACATTGATTATATTTTCAATATCCATTTTATCCATTTTTTATGGTTTCTTTTCCCTAAAAATAATTCATTTGTTGTGGCGAAATAAATGGTCGGTGAAACGAGCCAATCTATTCATTGTTTTTGCATTATTAATGAGCAGTTTTGGCATTTACTTAGGTAGGATACTTCGGCTCAATTCATGGGATTTATTCACTAATCCCCTTAAAGTATTATCCGATGTTATTCATCATTTATGGCCCATAAATCAAAACCCCACTACCTACTATATCGTCCTACTTTTTAGCATTATACAGTATATTTTATTAGTTATGACAAAAGATCTTGAAGAACTATAAATTAGCTACCTATGGAGAATGAAATTTTAGCAGATGTATTTGAACTTGAAAGCATCATTTATGAAAACAAAAATTACATTTTTTATAAAGCAGTATCCACTGAGGATAATGCCCCTGTAATTCTTAAAACTGTGGCAAGTACTGCACCTTCCGCCATGGATATAGCTTATATTACTACCGAATATGAATTACTCAAAAGTCTCGATTTAGAGGGCGTACCGAGGGTTATGGAGTTGAAATACGATGATTTAAGGCCTATTTTGGTCTTAGAAGGCTTTGGAGATGTAACTCTATCGCAGTTTATTGCGGATCAAAAAATAGGCATAAAATCCTTTTTAATAATTGCTATTGAAATATCGACTGTGGTGGGTTTAATCCATGAAAAGAACATCACGCATAAGAATATCAATCCCGATAATATTTTAATAAATCGAGGTGACAATAAGATAAAAATCATTGATTTGGGCTTAGCAACAAAGTTGGGGAGAGAGAGGCAGTTCGCTCAAAATATAAATGTATTAGAGGGAACATTGGAATATATGTCGCCTGAACAGACTGGTAGAATGAATAGGTCAATAGACTACAGGACAGATTTATATTCTTTGGGGTTTTGTTTTTATTATATGCTGACGGGGACAGCCCCATTCTATAGCGAGGATACAATGGAAATGATACATTTTCATATTGCTAAAAATATCGATACTATTCCGTTGAAAAACTTGGATATACCTCCTATGTTAATAGCTATTATCCAAAAACTCTCGTCTAAAATTGCCGAAGATCGCTACCAAAGCATTAGAGGTTTAAAATTTGATTTGGAGCAATGCCTTGAATATGTCCGTAAAAATGTGCCTATCACAGATTTCAAATTAGCCAGTAACGATTTATCATTAGATTTTAGGATTCCTGAGCACTTATACGGCAGAGAAGATGAAATGAAACACCTTTTGAATACTTACAATCAAGTAGCTTCAGGTGAAAACCACTTGATGTTGATTGACGGCAGCTCTGGTATCGGTAAAACTGCCATGGTGAATGAAATTCACAAGCAAAATGTTCGAAAAAAAGGCTTTTTTATTGCTGGTAAATTTGATCAATTCAAATCTAATATACCTTTTTATGCCTTTTCAATGGCTTTTTCAGACTTATTGAAACAACTTTTGAGTGAACCTTCGGATAAAATTCAACATTACAAATCGACTTTAAAAAAGGCGTTGGGTACAAATGTGGCGGTGTTGATAGATTTACTACCTTCTTTTGAAATTGTTTTAGGTAAACAACATGCAATACCTGATTTGAATCCTTTGGAAGCTCAAAATCGCTTTTTTTTTACTTTAAGAGATTTCATAAGGGTTTTTGCCACTAAGGAG
>JANMYC010000139.1:0-2257 GCA_031381715.1 Saprospiraceae bacterium | reverse complement strand
CAACAAAAGACTACGGAATCGGCGATTTTATTCAAGATTTAATTGATAAAGGTTATATTCAACCCGACGATACAAAAGGCGGGGGCTTCGGTCTTTCCGCTAAAATGGAGTTGGGTCTGCGTCAAAAAGCACTGGAAGATATCTTCGGCGAAATAAAAAAGACCAAACGGGGCAATCACAACAGCGATTACAGTGGAAGAGGCGATGAATTCACATCGGACGTGAAACCTTATGAATTTGGTGATCCGCTCGACCACATGGCAGTGACCAATACCATGAGAAATGCTCAAATCAACCACGGTTTGGACGATTTTAAACTGGCACATGAGGATATTGAAGTACACGAAACTTTCTATCAAAGCCAAATGAGCACGGTTTTAATGATTGATATTTCACATTCAATGATTCTCTACGGCGAAGACCGCATTACGCCCGCAAAAAAAGTTGCCATGGCGCTTTCAGAACTCATTACCACGCGCTATCCAAAAGATACATTGGACATTATTGTTTTCGGGGATGATGCTTGGCAAATAGAAATCAAGGATTTGCCATATCTTGAAGTGGGACCTTATCATACGAACACGGTGGCTGGTTTGGAATTGGCGATGGATTTATTAAAACGCCGTCGCAATCCGAATAAGCAGATTTTCATGATAACGGATGGCAAACCGACTTGTATTAAAAAAGGGAAAAATTACTATAAAAATTCGTGGGGACTTGACCGTAAAATCATTTCACGGACGCTGGCACTGGCTTCACAATGTCGAAAATTGCAAATCCCCGTTACTACATTCATGATTGCGAGAGACCCTTATCTACAAAATTTTGTGGAAGAATTCACCAAAGCCAATAATGGAAAGGCTTTTTACAGCAGTTTACAAGGTTTAGGCGAATTCATTTTCCAAGATTATAAAAATAATAAGAAAAAAAGAACGCGTTAAAAAGAAAAGCGATGAAGCCCTTAAAATCTTCATCGCTTTTCTTTTTTAACAAAGTTTTAAAACATACCCCTCAGTATTGCGTACAATTTTAGGTGAATTATTTCGTTTTTCAGCAAACAAGTTCCATCATGAGAAAGTCTTTTATTTTTTCTATCCTGTTGATTTTCAATCATTTAACCTACGCCCAGACCAAGGCAAAAGAGATGAAACCCTCCGACTTTGATATCATTTCAAATCTCGAAGATTCGATAAGCCAACTCGCGCGCGTGGTCGTGACGGATTCAATTCAGCCTTCTCGCATTTCCGCTCAAGAAAAATTGATACCTATGATGCGTCAGGCTCTTTCATTAGGCAATTCATTTAACTATGCTTTCGATAAAATTGAAAATATATCCATTCTTTACTCCCCCGATAAGGAATTTAGGATACTGACGTGGCAATTAATGATTACTGAAAATAAATATAAATATTTCGGTTTTATTCAATTAAACCGTTCAAAATCAACGGTTTATGAATTAAAAGATTTTTCAAAAGAAATTCAAAAACCAGAAGGTCAGTTCTTAAGTTCTGAAAAATGGTTTGGCGCGTTGTACTATAACTTAAAAGAATTTAAGACTAAAGAAGGCACTAAATACCTCCTGTTCGGTTTTAACTCAAATGATACAATTGAAAAAATAAAGATATGTGATGTTCTTACTCTCAGCGGTGGTCAGGCGCGTTTTGGTTCACCCGTTTTTGAATTTGAGCAAAGAGGAATAAAGAAAAGGCAAAATAGACTCCTTTTTCAGCATTCAATTGAAGCATCAATGAGGTTGAATTTTGACGACGAAATGAACATGGTTGTGCACGACCATTTAACTGAAATTGCCTATAAAAACCCTGATATTCCATACGTTTCAGTTCCAGATGGCACTTATGAGGCTTTTAAATTGAATAAAGGTGTTTGGCAACATATTGATAAATTAGAAAATACCATTATGGATAAAGCACCTATTCCTAAGCCCGTACTTGGCAGTAAAGCCAAAGTAGTCTCTAAAGAAAGTGCTAAACAATATGCTTGGCCAGAGGATAGAGTAAAAGAAGGGCAGAAGAATTAAGTGAAAAGTGACCCCGAGCACTTTTCACTCTTTATTCTTCTGCGCTTCTTTAATTCTATCTTCAGGCCATTCGCGCTGTTTGACACTTTCTTTGGATACTACTTTTGCCTTACTGCCAAGTACGGGCTTAGGAATTGGTGCTTTATCCATAATGGTATTTTCTAATTTATCAATATGTTGCCAAACACCTTTAATTAATTTAAAAGCCTCATAAGTGCC
>JANMYC010000090.1:0-3125 GCA_031381715.1 Saprospiraceae bacterium | reverse complement strand
GTTTCATTAAAAAGCTAACAGCCAATAAAATACCGCCTAATAATACATTTAAATACCCTCTACTGGTCGTAAAAAAAAAGCCTGCCGTGAAAAACAAAACAACGAAATGCTCGGAATTGGCTATCATACCTTGCCCTTCGTAACTCAGGCTTAAAAGTAAAAACACGGACGCCGCAATCCAACCGCCCTTGAATCTTTCAGCAATTTTAAAAATGAAAAAAGTAGAGAATAAATTGATGAATAATAAGGTGAGTCGAATTGCAATAGCAGAAGCCCCGAAAAGCTTTATAATAAAAGCATAAAAATAATATACTCCCGGCAACTTCATATTATAGAAATCAGCGTAAGGAAGTGCACCCCTCAGTATTTGTAAGCCAGCATAAGCGTATTCTCCTTCGTCACGTTCAAAGGCAATATTGGCATATTTAATCCTAACAAAAAGGGTTAAAAGAAGGACTGTAATAAAAAATATTCTTTCGCTGAATTTCAAGGCAGTGGAAATTAAAATCAAGCGACGAAGTTAGCTATTTTTTATTATTCACCATAAAATCCTATTAAGTAGTTTGGCTAAAATAAACGCTGCTATCTTTTTAAGTCTGCTCTAAAAATCATGCAAAATACTCAGCTTTGCTCCGCATTTTGCATGATTTTCAGCCCGACGATAGCAGCGTTTATTTCTTTACGCCTACTTATCCCTAATCCGCAGAAGCATCCACATCCCCTTTTTTAAAGCCATAAAAATCAAAATTATTTACTGAAACCGTAAATTTCATTACTGAAGGTAGAGTCGGGCTATTGGCTGCCCCTGTCCAGAATGCAGAATTAACAGAATAGAAACGCCACGGAGGAGAAACAGGCAAGGATGTAATAATACCTACTATGAAACGTCGTAGTAATAACAAATCGGTAGCATCTACATCACCATCGTTATTGACATCGCCACAAAGTAATTTATAAGGAGAATTAAACTCTGTTATGCCTAATATGTGCCTACGAATAAGCACTAAATCCACCGCATCCACACCATTATCAAAGTTATCAATTTTAGAAATTCGAATATTGACATCTACATTGGGTGGAACATTAGAGAAACTATAATCACCAGAAGCATTCGTTATGGTCGAATCATTATTCAAATACACTTTTACATTCGGCATAGCAGCACCATTCCATACACGGACTTTACCTGCTATTGTCAGTGTTGTCGGGGCAGCCCCATCACTACCTCCAAGTGTCAAAACCCCTGAGTTAATGGGGTCAAGCCAATCTTTTAAACGAGTAGAGGGGGTTCCACCACCATCCCATGATTTGGCTAACCAACCCGAATAAGCTGGTGTAGCTTGACATTCAAGAGGACTGCCTCCGTGCAATTGAGCAATAATCCGCCCATTCGCATCAAAAATGGGTGAACCCGAAGAACCCGGTTCCATCCCTCCTTGGTCAAATATACTTTGAATATGCGTTCGAGACGGTGAATTATGGCGTATTGCACCGCTCCACGAAATTTCATCACTTACTACAGTAGCCGATTGATTATCAACACTCACTTTTTTAATATCTCCAAATGGGTGGTGAATCATAGCATTGCTCGTCGTCAAATTCGTGGAATCTCTATTCCAACCATTAAAAAGAGCATTATGAGAAGTAGGCACTCGCTGAGTCAATTGCAAAAGCTGAAAATCCGTTTCGCGCCTTCCCGCCTTGTAAGTACACCCTTGCAGAGACACTAAAGTAGGCTCTACTGAGGGGTTGGTACAGTTAGATGATTCATAATTGAAGTAAAAAGTCCACAGTGCATAGTCTGGCGTATAGCCATCATCGCAGTGAAATGCGCTTAACAGATATGGCGTTCCATCATTTTTAGTATTATTGATTAAAGAACCTGAACACCAACCCATACCCCCTTCCACAACCACTAAGATACGCACCACGCCCTTTTTTGGGGTTTGCAAATTAGCGCCTTGTGGGCAATTTATGTTGATTTCACAAGGAAACGAAGCCCCAAAACCACCTTGCCCCAACTGACCCATTGGATAAGCGTGAAATATTTTATTTATATTAAAAGAAGCCTTTTTAGGCGCATTCTTAGGTTGAAAATACTCCACCACTACCTCATCGCCTTTAATCATTGGCGCTAAAAAGCGACGACTTTCAGAATTATTGGCAGCATCAAAAGCCCCTACGATTTGCTTTCGGTCAGGCGAGTAAAAATATAGTTTCGCACCTTCTGGCATTTCAAAATTATCAAAAGCTACGGCTATTCCTAAAGCATCTTTTGAGTGAATACTCAACAGCCAAAGCCTTCCGCCATTAGAAAGCTCAGTCCAAGTTCCTGAGTTTTCAGTATCAAAGTTGACGGAAATAGGCACAGCGAAGCGAAAATTAGCGTATTTCCCTTTGTCTTCCTCCTTGATTTTAGCCCAATCAGGCTGCGGAATATCTTGAACGGGGATATTCGTTGTTAATTTTTCTGAAATACTGAGGGGGGATCCTCCCTTAGAAGTTTGGCCAAAAGCAGTGGATAATTGGCAGGTGAAAAACGCTAAAAATGCTAATCGGTAAAATGTGTTACGGTTCATGAGATAATTTACTTTCGAAATAAAAAACTGTGGTAAAAGTAAGCCTGTTTTTTAATAAAAACAATAATCATAAAAGGGTAAAAACTGGGTATCCTAAAGATTAGGGATAAACTAAAAAATAAACTACCCAAATTAGTTTTTATATTTTTCTTAAACAAGGCAAATTGATTGAGAAATAATGAATTATTTAAAAGCAATTTAACGTAGAGTAAGGAAAATAGAAGAACTTAGTTGGGTAGTTTATTTTTTACTTTATCCCTTAATCTCTACTTTATTTAGTTTTGTAGCATCTTTAAGCTTAAACTATGAATTTCAAATTCCATAAATCCGTATAAAACCAATAAAAGTCATGAAAATAGGCATGATTCTCTTTGAAAACCTCACACAACTTGATTTGACTGGCCCCTACGAAGTTTTCAACCGTTTGCCCGATACTCAAATATACTTAATCGCTGAAACTATTACAGCCGTAAAAAGTGATGGTGGTATGGAAATTATGTCAAATATAACGTTTCACGGCTGTCCACTTTTGGATATTTTATTCGT
>JANMYC010000080.1:0-1643 GCA_031381715.1 Saprospiraceae bacterium | reverse complement strand
ATCCTGCATAAAGCCCAACCACTACAAGCAATAAATAAAGCGAAATTTTTCTAATGGACGTGATAATATTTTGCATCATATTGATTTAAATTTTAAGAATTTTGAAACACGATTGACAGATTTCAAGGGTTTAATAACTCTAATTCTTTACTTCTCAGCCAACTTGCAATGCCCAATAATAACCATGCAAAGCCCCAAAATCCAATCATTGCAGCCGGTCTTGCGCCTGTTAAAAAAAGTAAAGGATACATAAAAACAAAGGGAAAACAGCCTATAATCAAAGGTGTGTAGCGTTTCCAATCTGACCAAATACGGGATTTTAAACTGGCTATACCTACGAGTATCATACCGACTGCATGAAGGAATGCGCCCAAAGGAGCAAAAGGTATCAGCATCCATGTGGATAAAAAATAGAAAAATGCGCTTGTCATTAAGACAAAAAAGAAATTGCGTCTTGTGCCTAATCCCGTCGGTTCGCCTACTTTCCAAAGTGAATATGCGCCTATGAACATACCGATAGAAGTGACCGTCACAAGCCAAAATTTAAAGGATATGGGGAATGGGTCATCTACCATTGTAACAAAAGGCAGCAGATTATGGTGCTTTGGCTCTTCATCTACGGCATTTAAAAACCAAAAAGGAAAACCAAAGCATAAGAAGCCCACACCTGCGATGATGTAGCCCATCGCTGCCTTTTGTAAATATTGGATTTTTGTTTCGTTCGTCATTTCCATAGTTCTATTTTTTAAAATCTATGGTTCAAAAGTAGAGCTATGGCGTAAGGATTAGGTAGTAAAAAAACGACATTGTTCAGCCAATTTTTCAAAACCTTCATGCTCACTCATCAGAATAGTAGGTGTCACGCCTGTAAATTGCTTGAAATCTTTGACAAGGTGATTGTAATCTGTATAGCCATTATTGACGGCTATTTGCAGCCAATTGAGGTCAGGATTTTTATCTTTTATTTTAAAAGCATTTTGAAATCGAACGATTCGAGCGTATAATTTCGGGCTTACACCGATGCGTTCTACGAATTTACGTTCAAATTGGCGAGGGCTGAGGTAGGCTTGCCGAGCTAAGGCATCAAGAGAAAAGTTATTATTAGGGTTTTGAATATTGAAACATACTAGGTCAATAGAGGAAATATCGAATTTCACTTTTTTGATTCTCTCCAAAAGGAATTTTTCAACCACTGAAATCATGTTTTGATACCCCTCAGTATTTTTCAATTGTTCGTTCACTTGCTTGATTTCATTCCCTAAAACGGCTTCTGTTTCGATGCCTATATCTGTAAAATGCGTTAACGGAACTCCTAAAAATCGAAACAAACCACTCGGATTAAACGCCACTTTGAGCATAATATAATCCCGTGGAATACTCATATTCACACGAGTCAAAGACTGCCCAGCGATGATACTATGCGATGAACTATCCACTATTCCGCTGCCCTTGCCAACTTTTGTAAGCGTATTTCGAGGATAAAAATAGAGGCACTGCTCACCGCGAGGCGGATATGGCTTGGCAGCAGTTTTAGGTAAATTGACAAAATCGAGGTGTAAAAGGTGATATTCTTTTACAAAAGGATGTAAAGCAGGGTGAGGTTTGTAGAATTGTAGAAACATGGTTTTATGGTGTTTTAACGA
>JANMYC010000075.1:0-2554 GCA_031381715.1 Saprospiraceae bacterium | reverse complement strand
GGCAGATTGGGACACACGGGCGGCGATTTGGGCGTGACAACATTTATGGCTTTTTATCCCGATACAAAAACGGGTTTTATATTATTAAGCAATAATGAAGTTGATAACTTAGAGGACAGTATGCCCATTCAAAAGCAACTTCAGACTATTTTAAGTGCTATGAAGGAGTTTGAATCCAATAACTAAAAGCCTTAAATCGGAATATTAAAACTCATGAATCGGTTTCGGTTCATGGGTTTTTACTTTGTCCCTGTACACCTTTTTTACACTTCACACCCATAATTCTACACTTCGGTACACTTCATTTCACCCCCTCAGTATTCAAGCCCATTTTTGTGCTATTACAATAAAAAAATAGCAAACGAAAAAATTTAAATCTTAAAAAATAGGCTTCATGAAAATCACTCTAACATTCTTATTCGCTTTCACATTCTTCAAAGCATTTGCACAACCTTACACAGTGGAAAACGGCAATACCCGTCACCGTTTTGCTCAACTGGAACTGGGTTTGACGCAATATTATTCAGCCAATGCTGGTAAAACCCAAGTTTTAAGCGATAATACGGTGAAAGATTATCAATTTGGGTCGAAATCGACTACGGCTTTTTTTATTGGTGCAACCCATTTTTGGGGTCATTGCGATTTGGCTTTGACCATTCCTCTCAAATCTTTTGGCACCGGCATGGGCTATGGCGTGGACCTACAAGCAAAATATTACCCGTGGCGCATTGAGCAAAATAAATTACGTCCTTACATGGGCGTTTCCATGAACCCGTTCGGGTACAGCCAAAATGGAGGAGGAGAAGTATCAAAAACGTATTTTCCATTGATGGGCGGTCTTAATTTTTATAAAAATCGCCATCAATTTGAGTTGGGTGCAGTGTATAATTACAACAACACATTCAATTATTACATCAGTCGTACGCAACAGGGCATTGCCAAAGTCCAGCCTTTTATATTCAGTGCTACTTATAAATACACCTTAGAAACAACGGGTGGAGGAGAGCGTAATTGGCGCAATGGCACTACCGCCAAACGCACGCAAGAGTTAGCAGATGCAGGAAAACTGAATAATTTTTCGGTTGCGGTAGGTCCCACAAGCTCTTTCAGAATCAAATCTTCTAATTATTTAAAATCAAAATACCCGTTTGCGGGTCAGCACAGTTATAGTGCAGGGTTGGAATATGGCGTAGGGTACTATTTGCACAAGCCCGATGTGCATTTTAATGTGGCTTATCGCACTTTCAAATCCAGTATTGATGCTTATGGTTACAAACAAAATGCTCGCCGTGAAGCAGTGACCTTTGAAGCTTATAAAATGCTCGGTGACTATCACGGATTTGTTCCTTTCATCGGACCTAATATCGGTTATGAAAATCTTTCAATCAATGAAAGTGATAACGGTTTTGCGGCTAAAAATTACACATTTAAAGGTTTTAAGCCAGGTGTTACTTTCGGTTGGGATATTCGCCCCGATAGGTTAAGTGCGTGGATTTTGAGAACTAATTTGCGTTGGCAGCCTAATTTGAATGTTAAAATGGGCGATGGCAGCAAGAATGCTTTGAACCAATTGGAGTTTAATTTTATTCAACTTGTTTTGTATCCAGAACGGATGTTTAGAAAAAAATAACATGTTTTTAATAAAAAAGGACTTTAGGGATAAAGTAAAAAATAAACTACCCAACTAAGTTCTTCTATTTCCTTTACTTCCCGAGTACTCGGGATTAAATCCATTTTAAATAGTTTACTATTCCTCAAAGAATTTGCCTTGATTAAAGAAAATATAAAAGCCAATTTGGGTAGTTTATTTTTTACTTTTTCCCTAAAACAGCCTTTTGGCTTCAAATGATAATTTGAGACGTTCCAAATTACCATTTGAAGCACCGATGATTGAAGTACAATGCACCTTTGTGTCATCAATCGCAATGAAGTGATTGACTTTAAACAATTAATGACAATGAAAAAATTATTAGGACAACTGATTAAACCTATCACCCTTCCCACTTGGTGGCAGGATTTGATGCTTACTATTCCACGCATTGTTTGTGGGTATTTACTTGCATCTGACTTTGGAGCAGCCAAATTTGGTTTGCCGTGGTCGCCCGTTGATAATAATTTGGGCTTTTTTGAGGTTGCCTTTTGGTTTCCAAAGGATGTATCAAGTTACGGCGGCATATTCGCCATGTTTCCCATTTTCTTTGCGTGGATGGGTGCATTCAGCGAAGCAGTTGGGGGCATATTTTGGGTTTTAGGACTTCAAACGAGGGTGTTTTCATTCTTGATTTTATGCACCATGTTGGTCGCTATTTTCATGCAACAATTCAATGAAGGTACTTGGAATATGCTGCCGGCGATGGGTTTTGCGTGGGTCAGTTTGATGGGTATGGTATTGGGTTCGGGTCGAGTTGGTTTAGATTATTTCATTTCAAAAAAATTATCACTATGAAGAATATTGTAATTACTGGTAACTTCGGAGAAGTAAAAAAAAAGTAATTTTGTAAGAAAGAATCATGATAAAAGAATATGTAAGTTCGTTGTTTTTATATTTTAACGA
>JANMYC010000183.1:0-1943 GCA_031381715.1 Saprospiraceae bacterium | reverse complement strand
TTTGATGATAAATGTTATTCGATTTTAAAAGATATGGCTTTTCCTAATTTGACGGTAATATCTTTAGCCGAATTTGAGGACGAGGCACTTTTAAAAATAAAACCGACGCGCTCAAGAGGCGAATATTGTTGGACTTGCACCAGTTCAACAATTGCCTATTGCCTTGAAAAATTGAAATTGAAAAATTGTATTTACATTGATGCGGATATGTATTTTTTCAATAATCCGCAGGTTTTGATTGATGAAATGCCCTCGGATAAGCATGTGATGATAACGGAACACCGCTATACCCCTCAGTATGACAAGTCAAAATTATCGGGAAAATACTGCGTCCAATTCATGTATTTTGATAATTCTAAAAAGGCTTTGGAGGTATTGAATTGGTGGCGCAACCAGTGCTTAGAGTGGTGTTTTAATAGATATGAAGATGGTAAATTTGGTGATCAAAAATACTTGGATGATTGGTTGGAGAGGTTTGATTGTGTGTACGAATTGAAAAATTTGGGTGGAGGATTAGCCCCGTGGAATATTCAGCAATATGATTTTTCTTTTAATGATGGTGAAATAATTGGTAATGTAAAAGATTCATATTCAACACTTTATTTCAACGAATCATATTCTAAAGCCACGGACGGATTGCAATTTTCACCAATTTTCTTTCATTTTCACGGTGTGAAATTGTACGAAAATGGAGCGGCAATTTATGCACCTAAGATGTATATTTTAAGTAAAAGTACGCGTCAAATTTTTTACGAACCGTATCTCCAAAAACTGCAACTGGCTCAAGAGCATTTGAGAAGTTTTGACCCGAATTTGGAAAAAGTGGGTATTTTAACATCCAAACAATTTTCTGAAGATAGAACAAAAGGTTGGGGCGCATTTGTAAAAAGTAATGTGATTAATAAGTTTTTAGGTTTTAGATTATAGTTGGTTAGTATTCAGTTGATTAATAGTCAATTATACAATTTGATTACAGATTACTAATCAACTGAAAACTAACCAACTAAACCACTGACAACTAAATAAATAATATGCCTCGATTAATAGATTTAGTAGGAAATACGCCGATGGTTGAACTCATTCGGCTTAATCCCAATCCGAATGTTAAAATATTTGCAAAACTTGAGGGCAATAATCCTGGAGGAAGTGTGAAAGATAGACCTGCCTTGAACATGATTCGGAGTGCCGTTGAAAGGGGCGATATTAAACCTGGAATGAAATTGATAGAGGCAACCAGCGGTAATACAGGAATCGCTTTGGCGATGATAGCGCGTGTGTATGGTATTGATATTGAATTGGTTATGCCGTCTAACTCCACCCGTGAGCGTACTTTGACAATGGAAGCTTATGGTGCAAAAGTGACTTTATTGGATACGATTGAAATTTGTCGGGATTACGCCGAAGAGAAATCTATGAAAGGTGAGTTTATTCAGTTGAACCAATTTGCGAATCCTGATAATTATATGGCGCATTATAAGTCAACTGGACCCGAAATTTGGCGAGATACTGAGGGGGGGGTAACGCATTTTGTGAGTTCAATGGGTACTACAGGGACGATTATGGGTACCTCTATGTTTTTAAAAGAGAAAAATCCGAATATTCAAATAGTAGGTTGCCAACCGACTGAGGGGTCTTCGATTCCAGGAATCAGACGGTGGGAAAAGGAATATTTACCTAAAATATTTGACCCTTCGAGGGTTGACTTGGTGATGGATGTTTCGCAAGATGACGCTGTAAATATGACGCGATTGTTAGCGAAGGAAGAAGCCATTTTTGCGGGCATGAGCTCAGGCGGCGGCGCGTCCGCAGCCATCCGATTGGCAAAGACTTTGACTGCGGGGGTGATTGTATTTATTGCTTGTGATAGAGGTGATAGATATTTGAGTAGTGCTTTGTTTGGTTAAAAATTTATTTTATTTGAAACCTTCCTTCTGTGAGTTTAT
>JANMYC010000022.1:0-2413 GCA_031381715.1 Saprospiraceae bacterium | reverse complement strand
AAATCAATATCAAGTCACCAACCAAATCAGCCAAGAAGGGACATACAGCAACCGCTACGACGTAACGATATTGATAAACGGTTTGCCATTGGTCCAGATAGAACTCAAACGCAAAGGTTTGGAATTGAAAGAAGCGTTTAACCAAATCAATCGGTATCAACGACATTCATTTGGTGCGAGTGCAGCGTTATTTCAATATGTACAAATATTCATTATCAGCAACGGGGTCAATACAAAGTACTACGCCAACAATAGAAACCAAAGTTTCAAACAAACTTTTTATTGGACAGATGTTGACAACAAGCGTTTGACCAATATTTTGAATGGTTTTACTGAGGGGTTCCTCGAACCGTGTCATCTCTCCAAAATGATATGCAAGTATATCGTTTTAAATGAAGCGTATAAAATACCCATGGTTTTAAGACCATATCAGTTTTATGCCGTCGAAGCCTTGATTGATAGGGTAAAAAACTCCAATAAAAACGGTTATATCTGGCATACGACAGGAAGCGGCAAAACTTTGACAAGTTTTAAAGCGAGTCAGATTATTATGAATATGCCAGAGGTGCATAAAGTGGTATTTGTGGTGGATAGAAAAGATTTGGATTATCAAACCACCAAAGAATTTAACAGTTTCAGCAAAGGGAGCATAGACGGTACAGACAATACACGCGCCTTAGTCAAGCAATTTACGGACGATACCAAACTAATAGTGACGACCATTCAAAAGCTGAATACAGCGATTACAAAATTGAAATATGAAAGTAAAATGGCAGATTTGAAGGACAAACGCCTTGTTTTCATATTCGATGAATGTCACCGCAGTCAATTTGGCGAAACACATAAACGCATCAAAGCATTTTTTAATAATATTCAATTATTTGGTTTTACAGGCACGCCCATATTTGCGGATAATGCTGTTAAAAATGAATTGGGTAAACGCACAACGGCTGAATTATTTGGTGAGCCACCAACGGGTAATGTAGAAACGGATAAAGAAAACGCTAAAAAAAGCTGCTTGCACAAATACGTCATAACGGATGCCATCAGAGATGAAAACGTTTTGAAATTCTCAGTCGAATACGTTGGCAGATACAAACACAAAGACGGTAGAGAAACGAATATTGATATTGAAGTGGAGGATATTGATACAAAGGAGTTGATGGAGGATGACAGGCGATTGGAAAAAATAGCGAATTACATCATCGCCCACCACAACCGCAAAACGCATAGTAGAGAATTTACGGGTATGTTTTGTATCAATAGTGTGCCGACACTCATAAAATACTACGATATTTTAAAGCGCAAAAAAGAAGAAGGTTTACACAATTTGAATATTGCAACGATATTCAGTTATGTTGCAAATGGAGACGATGCAGATGCAAATGGCTTTAAAATTTTTGAACAAGATTTTGACAATGCTGAATTCAATACCGTAGCCGAAGATACTGAGGGGTATAATATCAATTCAACACATCGAGAAAAACTGGATGAATATATTGCTGATTACAACCAAATGTTCAATACGAAATTCAGCACTAAAGAGAGCGAGAGTTTTTACAATTATTACAATGACATTTCAAAAAAGGTAAAAGAACGAAAAATTGATATTTTATTAGTCGTTAATATGTTTTTGACGGGATTTGATAGTCCGACATTGAATACTTTGTATGTTGATAAAAACTTGAAACATCATGGTTTGATACAAGCGTATTCGAGAACCAACCGCATCATCAACGAGCAAAAATCACAAGGAAATATCGTCGCTTTTAGAAACTTAAAAAGTCGAACAGATGAAGCCATAACCCTATTTAGCAATAAGGAAGCGATAGATGTGATTATCATGGAGCCGTATGAAGATTATACGGCTAAGTTTGACGAAGCGTATAAGCATTTAATCGCCATTACACCAACCGTTGATAGCGTCAATGATTTAGTCACCGAAGACGATGAATTAGAGTTTGTGAAAGCTTTCAGAGATTTGATGCGGATTAAAAATGTGTTATCGGCATTTGCAGATTTTAAATGGGAAGATTTGAAGATGACTGAACAAGCTTTTGAAGATTACAAAAGCAAGTATTTAGACCTGTACGACAAAACAAAAGGCAACCATCAAAAGGAAAAAGTATCCATACTGGAAGATGTGGATTTTGAATTAGAGTTGATACATCGTGATGAAATCAACGTCGCCTATATCATTCAGTTATTGATAAAACTAAAGAGTAAAAAAGGAAAAGACAGCCAAGATGTCGAAAAAGAAATCATCAACCTATTAAGCACCGAGACCACTTTACGCAGCAAAAGAGAGCTGATTGAAAAATTCATTCAAGAGAATATGCTTGTTATCAAGGATATTGATGAAGTACAAAATGAATTTGATAAGTTTTGGGATGCCGAGCGACAAAACGCATTG
>JANMYC010000014.1:0-2169 GCA_031381715.1 Saprospiraceae bacterium | reverse complement strand
GCGGACGAACTGTATCATCGCTTGCATACTGAGGGGTTGATTTTAGCGCAAGTATTAGTGCCTTATAATCAACAAATAAGCTTGGATTCGCTTCAAGCACACAGCGATTTGATATTTGTGGAAGCGCTCAATCAGCATTATGAAACGGGACAGGCGGGTGCTATCGCTGATTTGGGTTGGGTAGAAAAATGGATGAAAAGCCTTTCTGAAAAAGTCTCTAAAGAAAAAATGGTGCTGGCAATGCCCGCTTTTGGTTTGGATTGGAGTAAAAAAGGAAAAGCTCCCGGGGAAATGACGTATCGGGTGGCTTTATCCATAGCTGAAGAAGTAGGTGCAAAAATAAAATTTAATCCAGCGTCATATCATTTTGAATACGAATATGCTGATGATGATAATGTATCTCATAAAGTGTTTTTTGCGGATGCCGTGACGAATTTCAATCAAATTCGGATGGCAAATGATATGGGGTGGCGGGGTGTTATGATGCACCGTTTGGGCTCAGAGGATTCACGCCTTTGGGAGTTCTTTGGAAAAGACCTTGGAAAGGCGGCTTTGGATAACGGCAGTTTTGACATCAATACCTTAAGTACTACCATTATTCCAGAAGATGTAGAATACGTGGGAGATGGTGAGGTAATGGATGTTATCAGTGAAAACCCTGCTGCTGGGGCTATTCGATTGGATTATGATAAAACGAAGCACTTGATAGTGGGTGAGTATTATGATAAATTACCTACTTCGTTTGTAGTTCAAAAATTTGGTAAAAACTTAAATACTGCGAATGGAGAGCGGTCTAAAAAATTGGTTTTAACTTTTGACGATGGACCTGACCCTAAATACACACCACAGGTTTTAGATATTTTAAAAAAGGAAAAAGTGCCGGGTGCTTTCTTTTTAATTGGTAAAAATGCGGAAGCCAATCCGAGTATAGTCAAACGAATATTTGATGAAGGGCATGAAATTGGCAATCACACGTATTTTCACCCAAAATTACATGAAGTTTATAAATGGCGAGCGGAGGCAGAAATGCGCCTTACGCGCCGCACGATAGAGAGCATAACGGGCTCTTCAACTTTACTGTTCCGCCCACCATATAACCCTTACACTGAACCGAGAACTGTGGATGAACTCTATTCATTCCTTTTGGCGCGCCACAACAATTACTTGGTAGTGAGTGAGAGTATTGACCCCCTTGACTGGAAAAAAGACATCACTACGGACGATATTTTAAAGCGAATTATAGAGAAAAACGATTTAGGATATGGTCATATCGTGCTTTTGCACGATGCGGGTGGTGAGCGTGATTCTACGATTAAAGCTTTGCCACGCATCATTCGCCACTTCAAAAATCAAGGTTACGAGTTCGTTACTATTGCTGATTTGATGGGTAAAAGTCGGGCTGAAATAATGCCTTCGTTGGTAAAAACACAGAAGCCATTGATTCAAGTATATCGGGCTATCGCCAGTTTCATTGCGGGATTAAATGATACCTTGAAAGGGATTTTTTATATAGCAATGGTGTTTGGCACATTCCGCATGTTTTTTGTTTTATACTTTGCTTTAAAACAATTTAAGGTGGAGAAAAATTTGGTGGAGACGAATTATGCTCCCCCCCTCAGTATAATAGTGCCTGCATACAATGAAGAAGTGGGTGCAGTGAGTACAGTAGCCAGTTTGCTCAATCAGAATTATTCTAACTATGAAGTCGTGTTTGTGGATGATGGTTCTAAGGATAAAACTTATGAAGTAGTCAAAGAGGCATATAAAAATCACCCGCAAGTGACCGTGATGACTAAGCCAAACGGCGGTAAAGCTTCCGCTTTAAATTATGGTTTGAAACGGTGTAAAAATGACTTCGTGGTATGTATTGATGCCGATACGATACTTGACCCGAATGCATTAAAAGAAATTGCTAAACCATTTGCTGACCCAAAAGTGGGTGCTGTGGCGGGCAATGTAATAGTGGGTAATCAGGTAAATATGCTCACCAAATGGCAAAGCATTGAGTACGTGACGGCTCAAAACTTTGACCGGATGGCTTTTGCTTATCTGAATTGCATCACGGTAGTGCCGGGGGCGATTGGCGCATTCCGCCGTCAAGCTATTGGCTCAGTGGGTTGGTATGAAACAGATACTTTGGCAGAAGATTGTGATTTGACAGTGCGCATT
>JANMYC010000005.1:0-2436 GCA_031381715.1 Saprospiraceae bacterium | reverse complement strand
TGCCCAATTGTGAACGACTCGATTGATTTTCATAAGGGTTGGATTAGAGAGGTGAAACGAAAAGATTTTATAAGTTTCTCGTCGGGCGATAATTAGCCTAAATTTAAATAAAAAACTCCACAAAATCAATATTTCAAACCTCAAAAATGCCTTTTTTATTGCTTTTAAAAACCCTAATTAATGATAAAATAAGAGTTCGTGTACCATTAAAGTATCTTTTTCATCACCACCATACCCCGCATTTCATCTTTAATGTGGGTAAAATCAAGCTGTTTTGTGGCGACTATTTCAAAACCCATGCGTTTATAAAATGCGATGGGTTTTAAACTCGAATCCATTGCCGAAAGCCAAAGACCATCATATGCCCATTCATCCGCTTTTTGAAAAGCCAATTGCATGGTTTTCTCTCCTATGCCCTTGCCAACGGCTTCTTTGATGAAATAAATGCGTTCCAAATAGAGCATATTGGGCTCAATTTTACCATTTATACTGAGGGGGTAGTTCAAAACCAATTTTAAAAAACCGAGCGGTTTTTCGTTTTCAAAAATGATATAAAATTTATTATTGGGGTCATTCAACTCTTGAGTCAATGGCTCAACGAGGAAACATTTATTGACGTACCAATCGGCGTTATCATCTTTCCAAAGGTGTAAATAATGGTCTCTGTATGCTTTTTGAGCCAATTTTGAAAGCATTTCAACGGATTCAACGCCTATTTCAGTGAAAGTCAAATCCATTTATTTGTTCTCTTTTTCAAGGCATTTAAAAATATTGGACATGACTTCCAAATCATAAATTTCATAATCCTCGTAGCCCGCACTCCACGCAATGCGCACGACATCCAATTCTGATTCAATAAAAGATTTCACATCTGCGCTCGAAATTTGAAGTTGAGATTTATATACAGTCGTACCGTTTTCATTATTGATATTACCAATATCCGTTTTTGAATTTGTGAGTGCAATGTTTTTACCATTTATCAATTTAAAAACGATGGGCGTGCCTTTATCCAAAAAGCCAAATGCTCGTTGTGCCTCCTTAGTTTGGATGGTAATCGTCAAATTAATGAAATAAAATCCGCCTTGAATCCTCGAAGCAGCGGCTTCACATACGATATAATCTTTATTTTTCAGGGCAAGACGCATAAATTCTTCGGTGTGGGCGAAGATTTGTTGCGGCATAGTCTCTTTCTTTTTTCTTTCTGTAAATTGGTCAACGCCATCAAATGCAATTCGACAATCAGCCACTGGGGGATTCATAATCACATCATTTTGAGAATCATATTTACGGACTTGACGGACTTCTGGCGTAGCTGCCGTGGATGTTTTAGGTTTTGAACTGGGTTTTGCTTCCGTTTTTTTCTTCTTTTCGTCCTTTTTGGGCTTCTTAGATTTATCAGTCGGCGTTTCAGGGACTGCATCACTCGCCGGATTTTCTAAAACAGCAATCGGATCGGGTTTAACAGATTCAGCAGGGCTTGGTGTGACAGGAGTTGGTTCTACATTTTCAACCAGTCTACCCTCATCAATTCTCCCAAATTTTTTTTCGTAGTCAGCGATATATTTAGCCCGTTTTGTATCCGTAGTTTTCACAATATCCGTCACTTCATTGAGGAAAGCAGTGGCACCCTTTCTTTGTTTTAATGCTTCTGCTTCTTGCTTTCTCAATAATTTAAGTTGATTATCAAGCTTTTCTCTATCTTTTTTTTGGTTGACGGTGGGTTTTGGGATTTCTTTTAAATCCACCAAATCTTCTTCGATTTGAATGCGTTTAGTCTTTAAATCATCTAACTTTTCAGCTGATTGGCGATCGCGTTCTTGTGCAATGGTAAGGAGAGAATAGGTTTTACGTAAGTTTTTTTCAAACTCTTGAGCAGAGCTTTTAAAAACTATGAGAAACAATAAAAGGGTTAAAATGAGAGGCTTGCGATAGTACATAGTCTGAATTTAGCTTGATAATGACTCAACATTATTAGGAAAAGTGAACAATCTTTTTAATTTCGACATAACATTTGGTCGAAGTAACGAATTTTGTAAATTTGAGCGTTTATTATCTTTTTTAAAACGCAAAAATAAAAGAATAATATCTAATATTTTATGATTCTTTTGATTTTTGAAATCTCTTTCGCCTAAAATGGTGTTTGCCTTGTAAATAATCATGAATTAGCGCATTAAAACGATAATCAATAAAATTGACTTTAAAATAAAATTTGAAACCATACATAAAAGTTATTAGGCCACGAATTCATCGGATTACACGGATTACACGAATTTACGTGTTGACAATTTTAACTAATTTCACGAATAAATTGCCCTTTAGGGCAATTTTAGTGTTATTCGCTTTAATTCTGTCAACATCTAAATTAGTGTAATTCGTGTAATCCGACGAATTCGTGGTTCAAAATACCTAATAAAGCTTTTATGTATGGTTTTAAAA
>JANMYC010001591.1:0-1918 GCA_031381715.1 Saprospiraceae bacterium | reverse complement strand
AATGAAATAGACGCCTTCAGATAAGTCAGTTTCCGAAACCATTAATTGGGCGAGGGGTGCGGCGGAAGGAGCAGAGAGCGTAGGGTAGTAGCCGTATTTTTTGAGTGTATTTTGCGTTTCGCCTGAGGTGGAGAATATTTTCACTTCAGCGGGAAGGTGTAGATTTTCTTTTTTTAAAATATCGAAAAAAACGCGGACAGCGTGTTTGCTCGTAAAAACAAGATTTTTGAAAAGGTGGAAATGTTTTAGAATATCATAATGGGCACTATTTAAAGTATTGATTTTCAATAAGTTAGCGACGGATACTTGATGTCCCAATGCCTCTAATTTCTGAATCTGATGATTATCAATAGTACGTGTGAATAAAATTTTCATATCCAAGCCCTTTTTTGAAACGCAAATATAGTAGAATATGCCTTTTTAATTGGTAATTACTTAACTGCTCGGTGGCTAAACGGAGCGTAAGCGACTATCTCACTAAGTAATAAAACTCAAAAAGAGATAAAAACGTGCGTATATTAGGATAAACGATATGATATATTAATTTTACGGTAGAATTAATAACTGTTTAACCCATTTTTTAAAATACCTGATGAAGCTACGCTATTTCACACTACCTTTTTTACTCCTACTAATACTTGCTTGTTTTTATTATTTCACTCAAAAAAAAGACTCTTTGCTTTTGGATAGGCAAATTGTAGATGCCGTTCATATACCCAAAGTGAACTCCCTTTTTGAAAAAGCCGACGCTGCCAAATACGCCCAAGATTACCGAAATGCCGATACTGAGTTTAAAAATCTACTCAAAAAGTCGCTTTCTGCTGCTGATAGTCAATATGTTATGAATCAATTGGCTTTTATTAATTTGACAACTGATGAAGATTCCATTGCCAATCAATGGATTCAACAATTAGAAAAAACCTACCCCCTCAGTATAGAAGCCCAAGCGGACTATTTTTACAATGTCGGCACTTACGCAAGCCATACTTTTAAACCAAAAATGGCTAACGATTATTTACAAAAAGCCTTGGCTCTATTTAAAAAAATGTACGGTGACAAGCATTTAAAAACGGCTTTGTGTTTGACACAATTGGGCTTGATGAACTATCAATTTGGTAAGAATTTTATTGACTCGACTAAGCTGTATTTAAGTTTGGCAGATACGATTTTTCAATCCAATGTTTCTATAAAAGCCTTTTCAGCGGAATGGGCTTTGAGAATGTCATTTGTCGCTTACGCACAATGGGAAAATGAAAAGGCACTCCTTCACATTAACAACGCTTTAGGGCTATTAGAAACTAAAAATCGGCAAAAAGAAATTCTTTTTGCCCTATGCATTAGTTGGAAAAGTATGGTTGTGAAAAAAGATGGTGAAATGAATCCTGAATTGAAACTTTTAAAATACCACCAAGCAGATTCTCTTGCAAAAAAAGCACTTGAGATAGGAAAACAAACAAATTCCAATAAATTACAAGAGATATATACCAATGCTATTTTATTTAAATCAAGGCAGAAAGACTCTTTAGCTTTTAAAAACTATTTGGGAGAATTAAATCAATTATTAAAGACACAGCCTGATTATTATGGCAAAATGAATAGACTTAAAGGATATTATTACGGTAAAATGAACGATACTTTACAATCTAAATATTATTATCGCTTATTTTGGGAAAGTGCCTTAAAAGATTCCTGTAGAAATGCTGTATTATTAGCTGAAACTTCAATTAACTTACAGGCATATTACAATGCCTTATCAAGCTATGATTCATCGCTTTATTTCATGAAACAAAATATAATTTCGATGACAGAAAAACAGGGGCAAGATGTTTCATGGAACTATTTATTATCGCCTTTATTTTATGAAAAAAATAAAGCTTCTATTATTTCATTTCCGATTGCAATAAATATTTTTAATAAT
>JANMYC010001540.1:0-6849 GCA_031381715.1 Saprospiraceae bacterium | reverse complement strand
TTTGCCGTTATAAAAACCCCGCCTGAATGATGAGTCGGGCAGGCATCTTTTGCGTTAAATATTCTAATATTCGCCTTAAAAGATGCTTATTCTAACAACAAAATAATTAGCCTAAAATGTAAATTTATTTATTTTTCATTCATAAATTTTTAAACATAAAAAAAATTGGATAATCTTTTTATGATTATCCAATTGGTTACATTCAGTTTTTGACTCTATTAGGATTGGTTATTTACCAATATTCCCACCTTTATTCCAATAAACCATTAACAATAAACCGAATAAAGCACCGCCAACGTGCGCAAAGTGGGCAATATTTGAAGTGGAATTGGTTATATTACTTATCCCTGAATACAATTCAATAGCACCGTAAATTAATACAAAATACTTTGCTTTGATGGGTATGGGGGGAAATAAAGGCATAATTATATTGTTTGGGAACAAATAACCATAAGCAGCTAATAAACCAAATATTGCTCCGGATGCGCCCACCATTGGAGAATTAATCAAATCCATTGCGTCTTCTGGCGAAACGCCCATATAGTTAAGTTGGTAAAATTTTACCGCAAAATCCAATACTAATGCCCCAAAACCGGTAAAAAAGTAATAAAATAAAAATCTCTTAGGTCCCCAAGAATACTCAACGGGAGGACCAAACATGAATAGACCCAGCATATTGAAAAATATGTGCATGAGACTACCATGCATGAACATATAAGTCACGAGTTGTACAGGCTTGAAATATTCGGAGGTTGGATAGTGAACAGCTAAATATCTGAAAATAAATTCAGGATTTACATTATTCAGAACCATTGTTCCGAAATACATCAAAACATTGAGAATAATAAGGTTTTTTACTACTGGAGTAAGATTATTAAAATTCATAAAATATTGATTATCAAATTATTGTATAAATTGTTTTTGCAATTCCTCCAAATCGTAGGAGATGAAACAGTTGCGTCCCGAAGGACTTTTAAAAGGCATTGCACAAGCAAAAAGCTGGTCAATAAGCTCGTGCATCTCTCGAATACTGAGGGGGGTGTTGCGTTTTAGAGCTGCCGAGCGTGCCATTGAACGCGCAATGCGTTCTGAAATATTGAGGTGAAAATCTATCTCCGCTTTGTATTGTTCAAGGAGCGATTCAATGACTTTTTGCTCATCTTTATTATGCGTCCAATCACTTGGCAGACCGTGTACGATGAATGTCCCACTTCCAAATTCTTGAACATCGAAGCCCAAACAGTTGATTTCAGGCAATATTTCCTTTAAAATAGCGGCATCGCTGGGTGAAAAGTGTAGGGTTTTAGGGAAAAGTTGCGTTTGCGTTGAAACTTGCTTTTCCTCCAAACTTGTCAAATATTTTTCATATAAAATGCGCTCACTGGCTGCCTGTTGGTCAATTAAAAGAAAACCTGATTTGATATGACTGACGATGTACGAACTGTGAATTTGATAAGGGTCGCGCTGTTGTTTTGAAAATGACCCCTCAGTATCATCAAGAGTTTGGGCATGCTCAGGTGCTTCAAAATTACTTTGAAACGTTTGCATTTCTCCTTCATTTTCGGAGTTAAAATCTTGATTGACGGGCGCATTTTCAAAGGATTCAGTCACTTTAACATCAAAAACTTCGTATAGTTTTTCCCAGTTTTCGAGATTAGAGCGTTCAAGTGCAGTGGGTTTTTTAAAATTTAAATCATTTTTAGCCTGTTCAAAATTGGACTGTCGTGTATCGTTTGAGCGATTATCAGAAAATGAATCTCTATTTATAGACGAGCGGGGAATGGTGTAAGATTGGGTCAATCCATTATGCTCTTGGTCAAAATCCAGCATGGGCGTAATCGCACTTTGCCCCAACGAATGCCGCACGGCTACTTTCAGATAATTGTAAATGATGCGTTCGTCCTCAAATTTTATCTCCTGCTTAGTGGGATGCACGTTAATATCAATCCTTGAAGGGTCAATTTCAATAAAAATATAATACGTAGGGAATGAATCCTTGGGCATCAAATCCTCGAAAGCAGATTGCACCGCATGATTGAGGTATTGGCTTTTAATAAAACGGTTATTGACAAAAAAGAACTGCTCGCCTCGCGTTTTCTTTGAAAATTCGGGTTTGCCCACGAATCCTGTAATGTTGACCACATCCGTTTCCTCTTCAACGGGGACGAGTTTTTTATTGGTATCTTTTCCGAAAATGCCCACTATGCGCTGTCTCAAATTACCCGCAGGAAGGTGAAAAATCTCTTGCCCATTGTGGTGTAAACTGAAAAATACTGAGGGGTTCGCCATAGAGACGCGCTCAAATTCATCCATCACATGGCGCAACTCAACTGTATTGGATTTTAAAAAATTGCGTCTGGCAGGGACATTATAAAAAAGATTCTTTATTTGAAAATTCGTACCGCCTGGGCATTGACAAGGTTCTTGGCTTTTTAACTCAAAGCCTTCTATGATTATTTTAGTGCCTAATTCGTCTGTACGCCTACGAGTACGCAATTCTACTTGAGCGATAGAAGCAATGGATGCCAAAGCCTCTCCTCTGAAACCCATTGTACGGATATTAAAAAGGTCGTCGGCATGGCGGATTTTGGAAGTAGCGTGGCGCTCAAAACTCATGCGGGCATCCGTTTCACTCATGCCACAGCCATCGTCAATGACTTGGATGAGCGTTTTACCAGCATCTTTTAAAATTAATTTTATAGTGCTTGCCCCTGCATCTATGGCATTTTCAAGTAGCTCTTTCACAGCCGAGGCTGGTCGTTGGATGACTTCTCCAGCGGCTATTTGATTGGCAATAGAATCGGGCAATAATTGAATAATATCAGACATTTACTTTGAATATTTCAGTGTTACACACCTTTTTTAAGTAAAAAGTGTGCAATAAAAAATGGATTTTCAATATGTTTTATCACATAATTGAGATTCATAGGGCTGTAAAAGTCTGAAATTTCTATTAAAAAAACAGGATTTTCAGAATGTAAATTTAAACAATTCCAATCAAACATAGTTATTAACTTTTCATTCTCGTTTTGAGAACTATTTTATCTCAAAATTATCTTAACTTTGCGCTAAAGTTTCCATTCCAACTGCATTCCAATAATGAGTGATTCAATAAAGCACGAGTGCGGTATCGCACTTATTCGACTTCTCAAACCACTTGATTTTTACCATAAAAAATATGGTACACCCTTTTATGGCTTGAATAAATTGCACCTTTTGATGCAAAAACAGCGCAACCGTGGGCAAGATGGGGCAGGCATAGCTACTGTCAAGCTTGACCCAATACCCGGTACGCGCTACATCAGCCGTAAACGCTCGAATGCACAGCAACCGATTCGAGATGCTTTTGATCAAGTGTTTTGGCATTTTAAAGACCTTTCTGAGGAGCAACTAAAAGATAGCACATTCCTTAAAGACAACTTTCCGTACATGGGGGAACTGCTTATGGGGCATTTGCGCTATGGTACGCATGGGGGCAATAATATTGAGCATGTACATCCTTTCCATAGGGCCAATAACTGGATTAGCCGCAATTTAGTCATGGCGGGTAATTTCAATATGACCAATGTGGATGAGCTTTTTAATAACCTTGTAGAAGAGCTTGGGCAACATCCAAAAGAAAAATCTGATACGGTCATGGTTCTTGAAAAAATCGGACATTTTTTGGATGATGAGGTTCAACATTGGTTCGATTATTTTAAAAAAGATGGGTACAATAATAAGGAGTTGACCGCTCTTATTGCAGAACATTTGGATGTACAACGCATCATCCGCCGTGCCTCAAAGGGCTTTGATGGTGGATATGCGATGATGGGTTTCATTGGTCATGGCGATGCCTTTGTGATGCGCGACCCGAATGGTATTCGTCCCGCATTTTATTATCAAGATGATGAAATTGTAGTGGTGGCTTCTGAAAGACCTGCTATTCAGACGGTTTTGGATGTTCATTTCAGTAAAATTCAAGAGTTAAAACCTGCTCATGCACTCGTTATTAAAAAGGACGGTCGAGTGACTGAAATGCCGTTCACACAAGAAAAAGAGCGTAAATCATGCTCTTTTGAGCGCATTTACTTCTCACGAGGTACTGACCGAGATATTTATTTGGAGCGTAAAATGTTGGGTGAGCAGCTTGCCGAATCGGTTATGAAGGCAGTGGATTATAATTTTGATAATACTGTTTTCTCTTTTATTCCGAATACTGCTGAAACGGCTTTTATCGGTTTTAAAGAAGGCATCAATAAAATACATAGTAAGCAAAAAGCCGGTAAAATATTAGCACTACAAGCTGAAGGGCATTTGACACCCGAAAAATTGGATGAAATACTGAGGGGTATGCCGCGCTCCGAAAAATTAGCGGTTAAGGATGATAAAGCCCGTACTTTTATCACCAGTGATGATAATCGGGATGATATGGTGGCACTCGTTTATGATGTCACTTATGGCATTGTAAAAGATGAAGTGGATACGCTGGTATTGATGGATGATTCTATCGTCAGGGGTACGACTTTAAAAAACTCTATTATACGCATTGCGGCTCGTCTGAAACCGAAGGAAATCATCATTGTCTCGTCGGCACCACAGATTCGTTACCCCGATTGTTATGGCATTGATATGTCAAAAATGGGTGATTTTGTTGCTTTTCAAGCCATGGTTAGGCTTTTAAAAGAGCGTAATATGGAAGAGAAACTGGAAGAAGTGTATGAAAAGTGCAAAGCGCAAGAGCATATTCCAAAGGAAAAAGTGAAAAATTGGGTAAAGGAACTGTACGACTATTTCACGTATGAAGAAATTTCTGATAAAATAGCTGAAATCGTCACGCCCGATAATATTACCCCCTCAGTAAAAGTGATTTATCAAACGCTGGAAGGCTTGCACAATGCTTGCCCTAATAACTCAGGCGATTGGTATTTCTCTGGTAATTACCCGACTCCGGGTGGTAATAAAGTAGTGAATAAGGCTTTTATCAATTATATGGAGAATAAAAATGTAAGAGCGTATTGATTTAGACTTTATATAAAATCTAGCGTCTAACATCTATCCCGAGCACTCGGGACTAATTTCTAAAAAATAGCCTTAGTGAATTTTAACTTAAAATTCTCTGAGGCTATTTTTTTATGTTTTATAACCTACCATTCAGGCTTTGAATCTAAAATCCCTTTTTGATGTATAAAAAATATCCTATCTTTCGCATTCATTTAATAAAATAACTATCCGTAATGAAGAAATTAGTGCTTTTATGCCTATTATTAAAAGGTGTAAATGCTTTTTCACAAAAAGCTGACCCTGCTCCATTTGCTCATACTATTAGCCCAACGGAGTTGCGGGAATATCTAACCGTATTAACTGCTGACTCGCTCGAAGGGCGTGAAACTGGGACAGAGGGAAACCTCAAAGCGGCGCAATACATAGCCCGTCATTTTGAAAAGCTGGGGCTACCCAAGGTGGTCAATAAGAATTCTTATTTCCAAAAGATGATTTATACCAATGAAGCGTGGAACAGCATTAATCTTAAAATTAACGAGCAGAGTTACCGCCATCAATTCAATTTTTATGCATTGCCTGGGGAGAACCCCTCAGTAAAAGGCAACGTAATAGAGGCTAAAGAGGTGATTTATTTGGGATACGGCATTGATGATAGCCGATACAGCGATTATAAAAAGGCTAAAGATTTGAAGGGTAAAATCATTATGATTAACCCCGGCGAGCCTTTTAATAAAGATTCAAATTCTATTATAACCAATAGCCCCAACGTATCGTCGTGGGCAGTGGACATGAATAGAAAATTAAAAATTGCTTATGAAAAAGGCGTGAAAGCGGTTTTAATAATTGACCCTAATTTATCCAAAAGTGTACAGGATAAACGCCGCTTTTTCAGTAGAAACGTAACCGGCGATGTGGAGTTACCGGATGGAAAATACCCCAACAGCATCTATATTTCACCTGATGTAGCGCGTGAAATCATCGGTAAAAAAGCGGATGACTTGAAAAAATTACGGGATAGAATCGCGAAAGGTAAGCCCAGACCCCTCAGTATGCCGTGCAATATACGCCTTGATATGGATAAGTTTTTTAGGCAATTGATTGGTAATAATGTTTTGGGTTTTATAGAAGGCTCTGACCCAGTTTTAAAAGATGAAATAGTAGTTGTTTCAGCACATTACGACCATTTGGGGAAACGGGGTGAATCCATTTATCACGGTGCCGATGATAATGGCAGTGGTTCATCATCCGTTTTAGCCATTTCAAAAGCATTGGCAGAAGCAAAGCAAAAAGGTCAAGGACCTCGTAGAAGTGTATTGTGTCTCATGATGACGGGCGAGGAAAAAGGACTTTTAGGTTCTAAATATTATGTGACATTCCCAGTTTTTCCTTTAAGCAAGACGGTGGCAGATGTGAATATTGACATGGTTGGTCGCGTGGATTCAAAATATACCGCCAATCCGAATTATATTTATGTCATCGGTGCGGATAAATTGAGTTCGGATTTGCACAATATCAATGAGGAAATGAATAAAAACTATACACACCTCACACTTGATTACACCTATAATGATGAAAACGACCCAAATCGCTACTATTATCGCAGTGATCATTATAATTTTGCGGAGAAAGGCATACCCGCTATTTTTTATTTTAATGGTACGCACGATGATTATCACCAACCATCGGATACTATTGATAAAATAAATTTTGAAAAAATGTCTA
The DNA here is from genome assembly GCA_031381715.1 of Saprospiraceae bacterium. GTDB lineage: Bacteria > Bacteroidota > Bacteroidia > Chitinophagales > Saprospiraceae > JAAFJT01. The sequence continues at coordinate 144 of JANMYC010001540.1, read as the reverse complement.
CCATCGCTCAACTTGCATTTTACACCGCTTGGGAAATTGCGAACCGTGATGAACGTATAAAAATAGATTCTAAAAAGAAATAAATTGGTGCTTAGTTGTTGGTGCTTAGTGCTTGGTCACATAACGTGTGCGAAGCACTAAGCA
>JANMYC010001510.1:0-2793 GCA_031381715.1 Saprospiraceae bacterium | reverse complement strand
GCGTTAGCCCTAATGCCTCAAGGATGGGCTTTTCAGATTGAACATCGTCCCTGTTCTTTATGACTATCATTGATGCGTATCCTGCCATGGTTCAATATTTTTTCATTTCGTCCGATGCGTGAATAATTGTACCTTTTTGTGGAATTAGGGCATTTTTTACCATTGCCACCGCCACTTTTTCCGCTTCAATTGGGCGATATTTGCCCATAAAATTGCCAATTATACCATCCAGTGCCCTGCTCACTTTGATACTGAAACTTTCTGCACTTCTTATTTCATTGCGCTCTCCGAGTAATAAAGAAGGTTGAAAAATCTGAAGTGCCATAAAATTCATTTTCTTCAATTCATCTTCCAAATACCCTTTCACTTGGTTATAAAATATCATTGAATGCGCATTGGCATCCACCGCCGAACAGAGCAAAACCTGTTGGATATGGTTCGTTTCAGCCATTTTTGCCACTTGATAAGGGTAGTCAAAATCCACTTTTTTAAAAGCATCTTTACTGCCTGCTTTTTTCATTGTGGTTCCGAGACACAAAAATAGGTCATCACCTTTAATTAAGTGGCTATAAGTCGGTAATTTTTCAAAATCAATGATGGGATTTTCCAATTTGGAGTGGCTTATACTGAGGGGTCTGCGGGTGAAGGCAATAACTTTGGCGTATATTTCGGAATGAAGTAATTCATTAAGAACAAATCCGCCGACCATCCCAGTTGCGCCAAATAGTAGTGCTGTTTTGTTTTTAGGTGTTGTAGCAGTCATAGTGATAATTGTATTTGTTTTGTGCGAAGTTATGTAACAGTGAGAACAAAACAGCAATTAGGCATGGTTGTTTTACGACAAAAAAAATCCCTTAAGCCGTGCGACTTGAAGGATTTTAATTCTCAGGACACTTTAACACTTTGTTAATCGTGGTCATAAGTATGAGAAAGAAAGAATTGACTTCGTTTAGAACTTTCTCATCAAGACCATAGAGCAACGGGCTTTATAAAAGTTCATGGGATATATAACTTAGTTTTTATTTTGAATACCTAAATTGTGTAGTTTAAGTATGTTTTTAAATTATAATGCAAAATTAACTTTTTATTAACAGACTTGAAATGCCCCTAAAATGGTATTTTAAACATAAAAAAAGTGAGTTACTGTTAGGTAACTCACTCTGACGGTGAACTATTAAATAATATTTGTAATATATTGTTAATCAAACGTTTAAATATAATAAATTGATACAATTTAACGGCGATTTATCATATTTAAAAAACAAGAATTATTTTTAATATTATATCATGCCCTCATAAGCTGTGCATACGACGCATTGTACTTGGTTTCATAGGATTTTCTATTGTGCCTCGGATGCGCCCACACTTGTGGTTTTTCATTTTGAGTGAAAATCAATAACCCGATTCCTTTCTGTCTGCATAGATTCATTAAAGCTATTGGCTCTATTCCGAAATTTTGAGTAAATATTTCGTCACCCACTACCAGCCAATTTTCGTTGGCGGGCAATTGGCAATCGGGTAACAAATATGAAAGTGAAATATTCGGTGCTTGGCGAAGTTTTCTACCTAAATCCTCTGCACCCATAACTCTCATGGCGTAATACGCACAGGTAATAAATGCACTCATAAAAATACCTCCTTCAATAGTTCCCCATAATGATATGCCCAGAAACGAAATCATCCCGGCCGTTATGGATTCCATTAAAACGAAACCTCTGTCGGGCTGAGGTATATTGATTCTGGAGGGATTCATAGTATGGAGCCTTTGTTGGCAGTGCGCTACATCAAAAGGCGTGACGGATATCAATACATTTCTCTCATTCTGCGCAAAAGCAATCGCCCCTTCGAGCAAAGTGCCATTTCTTGAACTTAGATATTTTCTGCGAAAGCAGTATTCTTCTTGCGATAGTCGGATATAGTAATTCTCGCTCAAATGCACCAATCCGGCTTCGAGCAATTGGCTACGCGAGCGGAGAAATGTAGCTTTTATTGGAGTTGTAGTCATTGTCAAGATTTTAGATCGTTATAGTAGCACTATGATTTTATTCCCGAAACAACACTATTAAATATATTTAAATAGCTTATATTAAACTTTAAAATATAATAAACACCTAAATTTTTCAATTAAAAAAGCCACCCCGATACTCGGGATGGCTTTTTTAGATAATGAAAAATGAAAGACTAAACGCGTTTTTTCAAATTTTGAAAAATATTTTTAGCCATTTTCAATATATCATCTGAAATTTTCCCATCCCCATTTTTATCAAATAGTTGCACAACAAGTTTAGATATTTCAGTGGTCGAAGATTTAGTGACATCAGCGAGTTGATTGCCTAATTCTTTTACTGTCCAATTTCCTTTTTGTTGCTCTAATGCTATTTTATTTAAAACAATCGGTGCTATTGCTTGCAATAAAGTGTAGGCTGTGCTGGTGGCAACACCCGAAGCCGCTGTGATAAGCTTTAAAACATCCTGTTTATGTTCCGAAAATATCTCTTCTACAATTTCTTCTCCTTCCTCTGTATTGATATTTCCCTCACTGATTTGGAGTGCAAATGCCTTTAAATCGTCACCGTAATTGCCATCTTTATTTCTATCCAATACTTTCAACATGGAGCTGGAAGCTTGAACAACGCTCACTTTTTGAGCCATTAAAGCTATCACAACAGCGTTAATGGTCTCGATAGCCAATGCCGTTTGAGCTTCAGTTGCGCCCAATTGGTTGCCTATCATTTTGATGGATTCTTTAGGAAGTTGGTCTTGGATACTAATAGTCAGGTCGTTCATAAAATT
>JANMYC010001485.1:0-1667 GCA_031381715.1 Saprospiraceae bacterium | reverse complement strand
GCAAATAAAAAGTTGACTTTTTAGATTATGTGCGATAAAAATATAGCCTAAAGCAAATTAGATAAAAAATATATTTGTTTGTTTTAGAATAAAATGTTGTTTTATCCTAAAATCTGGAAAGGTTTAGATGATAAGTAAAGTACAATTAACGGTAAAAGTTATGATGTTCCCCAAAACTGTACGTCTAAGTTCGGTTAAAAAAAATTGTATATCTTCAATAAAAGCAGAATAATTTCCTTTGATAGCATACATTTTATTTAAAAATATACATATATGATACTGGTGAATGCCATATATACCTTTTTTAAGAGATTGTGGTAATATGAGTTGTGGACTATCTTTGTACTCGTTAATACTCAAAATCAATATAAAATGAGTCTAACTTTATTTTAAGTTTCACTTCATCAATCGCTTCTTTTATCAATCAGTGGTACTTTATTGCAGGAGTGTAGAGTTTTTTATAAAATTTCTAACTGATAATGTACTAAATAGCTCTTTTAGCAAACGCTCTGAATACCTTATTTATAGTAAAAATTGGATACCTTATTTATTAATATAATTTAACACCCAAATTAATATCACTGGAAAGTGACTCGAAATAATCTTCATTAAACCGAAATTTCAAATAAAAAGCTTTTTTAATCGTAAAAACTCCTGGCATTTCAAGGAGTAAGCCATAGGTGTTTCCAAAATTTAAATTTTTAAGTACAACTTCGCTTCGTACTTAAATGTAACTAAACAATTTTTGATGGTTTAGATTACCCGCTGTGTTGAAAAAATTTAACTAACACCATGAAAAAATTATAATAACTATGACGTATTTACGCAGGCTTATTCTGCTGTGTTTTCTTATTTATACGACAAATGTATTTGCAGTAACTATTTACACAGCTAAAACTGAAATTACTACTTTGGGTTGGGGTAACACAATGAGTTGGGTGGGTGGAGTTGTACCTCCAAATACTCTACCCGCAGGGGACATCATAAATGTTGATTATTTAACTAATATCCCAAATGCCTTAATTATTAATGGTACTCTAAACTGGAATACTCCAAGCGATGATATATCTTTTAGTTTTCCAATATCAGGAATAGGGGCACTAAATTTTACCGCAAAATCTATTGGTATTATTGAATCAATTAACCTCACAAGCTCTGGCAGTCTTAGCATGACAGCGAGTAAAAATATTTTTGCCAATACAGGGTCAATTGTTAGCGTTGAAAATGGTAATTTAACTCTACTGGCTAATCAGCAAGTAGTGGCATCTTCTGGTACTTTTTATGGTGTCAATGTGAATGGTGCAATAATAAGGTCTTTAGGAACGGGTATTGTGACTGTTAAAGGGAAGGGTGGTAATACTGGAGAATTTCAACATGGGGTACTTGTTCAACAAGGTGGAACTATTCAAGGCGGAACAATTGGTACTTTAACGGTAGAAGGGACTGGAGGAGTGACCAATAGTTTCAAAAATTGTGGTGTTTTTTTATTGGGTGCTAATCCCTCAACGAGTTCTATTATATCATCATTGGGAGCCAATATCATAGTAAATGGTTATGGTTCGGGTACAAATGTATCCAATGAAAACCATGGCGTTTATCTTTCTACACGCGGAAAAATATCTGCTGGAGGAAACGGGTCAGTTACTGTTCAAGGTTGGGGTAATAAT
>JANMYC010001442.1:0-3337 GCA_031381715.1 Saprospiraceae bacterium | reverse complement strand
ATAATTTCTTTAAACCATTGCTCAATATCCTCGCCTGCGTAAGTAGTTGTTACGGGGCAATTTTCAATGGAAGGTGAAGCGATTACTATGTTTTTATCGTAGTTTTTATTGATTTGTGTCACAATGTTTTTTAATGGTGCTCCTTCAAATTCTAATTTACCCGTCTTGTAAGCCACCACATTTTTATCCGTATTTTCACTCTTTTCAAAAGTATTGGTAGCTAAATCATAGACAGCTCGATTACCTTTAATCAAGCGAATATTATCATTTTTACCTTTTACCTCAACTATCCCTTCTTCCACCACAATGATTATTTTACCTCGTTGTGAAACTTCATCTACATTAAAAGCCGTGCCCACTACTTTCACTTCCACGGAATTCACTTCAATTACAAACGGTTTTTCTTTATCCGGAGCTACCGCAAAAAACGCCTCCCCCGTCATACGCACGCGCCGTTCTTTTTTTGAAAAAACGGTGGTCAAAGTAGATTTTTTATTCAATGTGATGATTGAACCATCAGTCAGTGTATCCGTCACCACTTTAGCATCTGCAACATAGTTATACTGAGGGGGTGTCGTATTTTTAAAATAAAAAACAGCTACTATTAAAAAAGCTACCGCAGCAGCAATTTTAAGCAAATTAGAGCTTAACCAGCTGATTGTCAATGGCTTAGGCTTATGGATACGCCCCTTTACTTTACCCCACGCTGCATCGATATTTACAGATTGAGCAACGTCTGAATCCGTATATTCCGCTTCTATTGCCTCAGCAGAGCCCACCCATATTCGGCTCAAATCATCGAAATATCGTTGATTCTCGGGCGATTCCTTGAGCCATTGATTCAGCTCGGCAGCATCCTCTGTGGTCGCTTCATCGGTCAATACCTTGGCGATGAGTTCATCTATTTCAGGTAAAAATTCTTTCATCTAACTGTATTGTAAGTGAAAAGTGAAAAACTAAAAGTGAAAAGTGATTCACTTAGAGTATGTTTTGAATTTTATTTTAGAGTAAAAATCGAAGTATTTTTCTGTCTCAGATTTTAATTTTTTTGATACATAGCCTTCGCTACGTTGAGAAAAAATTTATAAACTGAGACTGGAAAAGACTCGTTTTTTGCCTAAAATAGAATTCAAAACAAACTCTTAATAACTCATTTAAAAAGTATGAATAATAGAATAACTAAAAAATCCGTCAATTCCAACCGCAATCTTTTCAATGCTTTTCCCATTTGGTTTTCAACGGTTTTGATTGAAATATTGAGTTGTTCAGCGATTTCCTTGTATTTCATTTCCTCAAAACGGCTCAATTTGAACACCAATCGGCACTGTTCGGGCAGGTCAGCAATCGCTTTTTCGATGCGTTTACTGAGTTCCTTTTCCGTAGCACGGTCAGGTTGAAATTCAGGATTATTATTGAGTTCTTCTAAGTTCATCACTTTATAGGCATCACGGATTTGAGTTTTTTTAATCTGATTGAGACTTGCATTCCTAACGGCTCTGAATAAATATGCTTGCACCGAAATAGTAATATCCAAGCTCCCTCGCTGCTCCCACAGTCGGCAAAACATCGTCTGCACAATCTCCTCAGCCTCTTCTTTATCATTTAAAAAAGTGGCAGCAAAGGCGCACAAGCGAGCATAATACGTCCGAAACAATTGCTCGAAAGCCTCCTCATTTTCTAAATCAAATGACGTAAATGTTTGTTTTTCAATTAGTTGCACAAATTCGTTCTTTTAAAATTGCCATTTCATGTTCGTTTATAAACCTTTCAATATGAATATTACTCGATATGGAAAACACAAAACACTAAAACCTTCTCACCCTTCCGCTACCCGTCACTCGTGAAGATACTGAGGGGTCTCCTATATAAATCAAGTCGCCACTGCCCGATATATTCACATCTAGTAATTTTCTCACATTCAATTGTCCAGAACCACTGCCTGAAATAGTCATTTTAACAGAATCCGCAGGCATTTCAAAAGCTCGAATATCACCTGAACCTGATATTTTAACATTCATATTTTTGGCAGAACCCGCTAAAAACATGTCACTTGAACCACTGATATTGATACTCAAATCTGTGAAATTAAAATTGCCAACTGTACCTATGTTACTGTTGCCACTCACATCAATATCCACAATGCGAGGTACAGTCAAAGTCACTTGACCCGCAGAGCGATTGACCCAAGCATCATTGTATTCTATTATCAAAGTATTCCCGACAAGGCGCGTTTCAAGATACAATAAAAGATTTTCATAATCTTTCACAACCACTTTTGTAGAATCGCCCTGCTTGATTTGCACATCAATGGAGCCTTTTACTTGTATGGCAGTAAAAGTACCGTTGATATTTCTGTTTTCACTCACAATAGCACCTGAACCCGATACATATTCTTTGATACAACCGCTTAAAATTAACAAAAAGAGAACGGGGAGCAAATAAATTCTTCTCATGACTACTTAAATTGTTTGGTGATTTCAAAATAGTTTTTTCAATTCTATATTTTAATGACACCTCAATTCGATTTTACCCCCTCAGTATTTTTGAAAAATTCTTTATAAAATACATAATCCCTATGTTTCACAATCGAAAGCATAGGGATTTTAATAAAAATCTAAATATTACTGTACAAATTAGGGCATCGCCCCTTAAGCTCGGTAGATTTATTACAATTTATAGAATTTTATCGCAGCATAGCTGCATAAGATTTAAATCTTTTGCGGCTCTGCCGCGATTATATCTCATGATTATAGCTTATTCTACCGAACTTTAGGGGCGATGCCCCAATTTGTACAGTAATATTAAAAAACTATTAAAACATTAATGAATAGTTTCAGTAAAATACTTCGCAAAAGCCAATAATTCACTTTCATTCCATTTGTTCGCCATGAATTGTAAGCCGATTGGCAACCCCTCATTAGTGTGACCGATAGGCAGCGCAATGCCTGGAATACCCACCATATTGGCTTGTACTGTGAAAATATCCGCTAAATACATCGCTACTGGGTCATCTGATTTTTCACCAATTTTCCAAGCTGGAGTCGGAGCAGCGGGCATTAAAATGAAATCATATTCTTTAAAAATATCAAAAGTGCGTTCAGCAATTAAGCGGCGAACCTTTTGAGCCTTGGTGTAATAAGCATCATAATAACCCGAACTCAATACAAAAGTGCCAAACATAATGCGACGTTTCACCTCATCGCTTAACCCCTCAGTACGAGAGTGCTTGTAAGTCTCTTCCAATGTTTTCACGCCATCCGCCCTGTAACCATAGCGAATACCATCAAAACGACTTAAATTCGTTGATGCTTCAGCCGTAGTCAAAACATAATAAGCA
>JANMYC010001405.1:0-9477 GCA_031381715.1 Saprospiraceae bacterium | reverse complement strand
TTAGTTGTAGGTTATGTGGCTTGGATAATTATAAATTTGAGGTAATTACTTACTTAATCAGATAGTCGCTTACGCTCCGTTTAGCCACTGATTACACTGAAACAGACTGATTTTACACTGATTTTCAAGTAATTATTTTTTTAAAAATCAGTGTAAATCAGTAAAAATCTGTAAAATCAGTGGCTAAACGGAGCGTAAGCGACTGAGGAGCAAAGCAATAACAATTTAAGATACAAAAAATGGGTTGAAAATTAAATTTTCAACCCTTTTTTGTTGTCTAAGTAGTTGTATCAACAATTTTAAATTTTTACATAATTAATTCATTTTCAATTAATTATAACTTGGTTCAAGTTTAAAACTTGAACCAAGTTTTGTCAATCAACAAACAACTAAATTAAGCTTCTTGCATATAAGCCTCTAAAGGTGGGCAAGTACACACCAAATTTCTATCTCCTGCTGCATTGTTTACACGTCCGACAGTTGCCCAAAATTTATAGCCTTGACGTAAATAAGGCAACGGATAAGCTGCTTTTTCACGACCATAAGGATAATTATATTCGTCGGAAATAATGATATTGGCAGTGTGAGGTGCGTTTGACAACACATTATTGTCCGCTAAATATGCGCCACTGGCTATTTCGTCAATTTCCTTTTTTATCTCTAACATGGCATCGCAAAAGCGGTCGAGTTCACTTATGCTTTCTGACTCCGTTGGCTCGATCATTACTGTTCCTGCCACCGGGAATGAAAGAGTAGGTGCGTGAAAACCATAATCCATCAAACGCTTGGCTAAGTCTTCTGCCGAACAAACGGCTTTGAAAGGACGCAAATCAATAATCATTTCGTGGGCGCAACGACCATTCTCACCAGTGTACAGAATCGGATATTCTGCTTCTAAGCGGGCTTTCATGTAATTGGCATTCAAAATGGCGTATTTCGTTGAATCCGTTACGCCTTCTGCACCAAGCATTTTGATATAACCGTAGCTAATCAACAAAATACTTGCAGAGCCATAAGGTGCTGATGAAACCGCATGAGTAGCATTTTTACCACCCGTTTTGATGTGAACATGACCCGGTAAAAAAGGCGCAAGTGATTTATTGACACATATGGGACCCATACCTGGACCACCCCCGCCGTGTGGAATGGCAAATGTTTTATGCAAATTTAAATGGCAAACGTCCGCTCCGATGATGCCAGGGCTTGTTAAACCCACTTGAGCGTTCATATTAGCACCGTCCATGTATACTTTCCCTCCATTTTTATGGATGAGAGCGCATATTTCCTTGATTTGAGTTTCAAAAACACCGTGCGTGGATGGATAAGTCACCATCAGGCACGATAAACGGTCTTTGTATTGTTCTGCTTTTACTTTTAAATCCGCGAAATCAATATTGCCGCGCTCATCGCAACCCGTGACCACAACTTCCATACCCGCCATGACTGCCGAAGCAGGATTAGTGCCGTGCGCTGATGAAGGAATCAGGGCGATGTTGCGGTGAAAATCACCTCTTGACTCGTGGTAAGCTTTTATTGTTAAAAGACCTGCGTATTCGCCTTGGGCACCTGAGTTGGGTTGTAGAGAACAGGCGTCGAAACCCGTAATTTCAGCCAACCATGCTTCCAATTCCTTGAAAATCTTTTGATAACCCTTCGTTTGACTGAGGGGGGCGAGTGGGTGAATATTTGCAAATGCTTCCCATGAAACGGGGATTAATTCGGATGCCGCATTCAATTTCATGGTGCATGAGCCCAATGAAATCATGGAATGCGTCAATGACAAATCCTTATTTTCAAGGCGCTTGATATAGCGCATCATTTGTGATTCCGTGTGGTTGATATTGAAAATCGGATGGCTCAAATACGCGCTTGAACGCTGTAACACTTCGGGGGTATTTGATTCTAAATTTGAAACCTGTAAAACTGCTTTTTTACCTGAAACAGCAGCGAAAACGGCAATAATATCATTCAAATCGCTCTCCAATACCGTTTCATCCAAAGCAATTTGTACGTGACCAGCCGTGGCATACCAGAAGTTAATGCCTTTTTTTAAGGCTTCTTTTTCAATACCCCTCAGTATATCGGCATCTTTTACCTCTATTGAAAGGGTATCAAAATAATATTTATTTGCATTTTTAAAACCTAAATCAGCCAGTGCTTTTTCAAGGGCAACAGCTGAAAAATGCGTTTTTTCTGCAATTGCTTTTATTCCTTTTGGTCCGTGGTAAACAGCATACATGGATGCCATAATTGCCAAAAGTGCTTGTGCAGTACAGATATTTGAAGTAGCTTTTTCTCTGCGGATGTGTTGTTCTCTTGTTTGCAAAGCCATGCGCAAGGCTTTGTTGTTGTGAACATCCACTGAAACACCGATGATACGACCGGGGATTTGGCGTTTAAAATCGTCTTTAGTGGCAAAAAATGCGGCGTGAGGACCACCATAACCCATGGGTACGCCAAAGCGTTGAGAATTACCGACTACGCAATCAGCTCCCCATTCGCCTGGAGGAGTGAGTAAAGCGAGAGCCAATAAATCAGTAGCAACAGTGATAAAAATTCCTTTTTCAGCGCATTTTAAAGCAAAAGCACGGTAATCTTCTACTGAACCGTTGCAGTTTGGATATTGCAATAAAACACCGAAAGTTTTATCTGAAATGTTTGCTTTTGCCCAATCCACTAATTTTACTTCTATTCCTAAAGGTTGAGCGCGAGTAATGAGCAAATCAATAGTAGATGGAAGCACATTTTCATCGACCAAAAACTCGTTGGCAGCATCAGCTACATTTTTGACTTTTTTATTCTTTTCATGATAAAACATGCTCATGGCTTCGGCTGCGGCAGTGCCCTCATCCAAGAGGGAAGCGTTCGCAATCGGTAAACCTGTCATGTCGGATACCATGGTTTGGAAATTCAGGATAGCTTCGAGGCGACCTTGGGCAATCTCCGCTTGATAAGGCGTGTATTGCGTGTACCAACCCGGATTTTGGAACACATTTCTCAAAATTACTGAGGGGGTAATGGTACCATAATAACCCATCCCGATATAACTGCGCAGCACTTTATTCATTGCAGCAGTTTTTTTGAGTTCTTGGAGATACTCAAATTCAGTTAAGGCTTTGGGCTGTTTTTTCAATCCTTCGCGGTTGCGAATGGTTTCGGGTACAGTTTGGTCAATGAGTTCGTCGAGTGAAGAAACGCCAATGGTTGCGAGCATTTCGTCGAGTTCGCTTTGGTTAGGTCCGATGTGACGATTCTGAAAGCGATCTTTTGAGAGTAGTTGATTCATACTTTTAAAAAATTGGATATTTTTTGATTGGTAGTAGTAGGCGTTTAAAAATAAAGACTGCTATCGTCGGGCTGAAAAATATACAAAATGCGGAGCAAAGCGGAGTATTTTATATATTTTTTAAGAACCGACCTAAAAAGATAGCAGTATTTATTTTAGCCCAAAACTTATTGATGCACAAAATTACAAAACAGTTTACTAATAACATCAAAATACTGAGGGGTGTTTTGTTTTTTAGAAATAAAATAAATAATAAATTAAATTGGACTTTCCTAAGTATTTATTCATTGAATTTTTACTCAATTTAACAAATTAATTCCATTTTTTTGATTAGTCTAATCATAGTGTTTAAATGATGATACTTCTAATTTTGGTTAATCAATAGTGTTAAACATCATTTTTATTTCACTGAAGTATTGATTCTCAATATGATAAAGTTTATTATTGCATTTCCAATAGTGTTCAACATTATTTTCTTAACACAAAATTTTATAAACCCGTAAAAACTCATGGAGAATCATTTATTTACTGAATTAAGAGACCGTTGGAAAAATTTCGTTAAAGAGCCGGGAAAAGAAGGTTACGATATAGATATCCAAACACGGTTTCCTTTTTTACCTTATTTCGAGAATAATGAAGTGGCATTCGCCATTCTAAATAATATCACTTTTGAAACAGAATATCACAGTCAAAATTATTTTGATGTGTTAGGTCTTGATAAAGAGGTATTTGAAAAAAAAGGAACGACTACTTTTATTGAAGCGGTTGATAAAAGTCAAGAAAATTATTTTACACTACTACCCAACTATTTTGAACAATATTGGTACAACACCCCCGATGAAAAAAAGAAATTTCTTAATAGAACTACGGCAGGTTTATCATTTCACCACAAGGATAAAGGTATTATTCGGCTACTTATTCAGACAAATATTTTGGAAGTCAACTCTTTTCTGGCACCTACTTACTTATTTGTACTTTATCACGATATTACCTACATGATGAAAGACAATTTTTATTGGTTTAGGTTCACAGATTCAGATAAAAAAGGGAAAACTTTTACTTATCACGATGGGCTGAAAGAAGTGCTCAAAGGTGATATCTTTTCTACTCGTGAAAAAGAAATATTGCGCTTGATTATTGACGGAAAAAGTACAGATGAAATAGCTAAAGCTCTTTTTATCAGTAAAATAACGGTTAATAATCATCGTCAGAATATGCTCAATCGGGTGGGGGTGAAAGATACAACAGCACTAATTACTATTGCAAAATTGTGTAAATTAGTTTGAAATAATCGGATTCAATTTTAATTCTATAGGATGATTGAATCGAATAATTAAGAACGCTTTATCGATTGCTTTCAAGGCTCGTCTTTTAAAATATGATTTTAATAGATAAGTTTTTTAAAATACAACATTTAACTTACATCTTTTAATTTTTAATTCAAAACTAACAATGAATACATTCTTATTAACTCAAATGCGCAACCAGTTTGGTAGGATTATAGGTGAATCTGAGTTAAAAACTGATGACATTGGCATATTGGGAAAGTTCCCTTATTTGAAGTACATTGAAAGTAGTAATGTTGCATACGCTGTATTGAATAATACTAAAAATGAAATTGAATATCACAGTAGTAACTTTTTTGATGTATTAGGCCTTGACAAAGAAACTTTCTATAAAAACGGTATAAAATTGATTGCAGAATCAATAAATAAAAGCCATTCTAATATTTACAAAGTCTTACCCCAACATTTTAAAGAATATTGGGAAAATACGGTTGAAGAAAAAAGAAAGGATATTGCAAGAGTGACAGTGGGTTTGAATTTTAACCATATGGATAGAGGCTCTATTCGCCTTGTGATTGAGACTTATATATTAGAAGTCGATTCATTTAAAAACCCGACTTATTCGTTTCTGGTTTACCACAATATTTCTTATATGTTTAAAGATAATGTTTATTGGATTCGCTTTGCAAATTTAAATGAATCCCAAAAAAGCTTTGTCTATCATGATGGGTTGAAAGAGATACTGAAAGACGATATCATTTCTAAACGTGAAAAGGAAATATTGCATTTGATTATTCTGGGAAAAAGCACGGAAGAAATCGCTAAAACTTTATTTATCAGCATGGCGACTGTTAATAATCATCGTCAGAACATGCTCAACAGGGTAGGCGTTAAAGATACGACGGCGCTCATTAGCGTTGCCAAACTGTGTAGAATAGTTTGATTATATCCATATTCGACTATATTTTAAAGCTTTTATCAGTACCATTTCCAACTGATAAAAGCTTTTTTATTTTTTTAAAACAGGCTGGACAGGTATTATATTAAAAGATAAATGCATGGTTGCTGAAAATAGCTTAAATTGTGAATAAGTGGTTAGACATAATTATATTGAAGTAACTTTTGGAAAGTTTAAAACTTTCCAAAAGTTGTAACTAGTTTAAAATCAATATTTTATGTTAAAATTTCAATCTTAAATATTCTAATAAATAATTTAGTCTTGGTACTTATTCGTAAAAATATTGAACAAAAAAGTTAAATTCAACAACCCAACCTCATGAATAATTCGTTATATCGCCAATTACGTGAAAGTTGGAGGCTCTTCGTCAAAGAGCCCGAGGAACAGAGGTTAAACGTTGATTTTGCCTCGAAATTTCCATTTTTAGTTTATTACGAAAACAATGAAGTAGCGTATGCCATTCTTAATAATCTTACCTTTGAAATAGAGTATTGCAGTAGGAATTATTTTGAAATGTTGGGTATTGATAAAAAAGAGTATGAAAAACATGGTTTTAAATCCATTATTGAGCCAGTAGTTAATAACCAACAGGACTATTTTAAGTTGGTACAAAATCATTTTGAAAGCTATTGGCAAACCACTCCGCAAGAGAAAAAACAAGACATTGCCAGAACAACAGTTGGTTTAACCTATAAAAATAAAGAAAAAGGGCATATTCGACTCGTTATGCAATCCTACATTTTAGAGACCAACTCATTCAATGCACCAACTTATCAATTTATGGTTTTTCATGATGTGAGTTACATGATGAAAGATGATTTCTACTGGTATCGGTTTGCTGATTTAGAGAATCCTGATAAAATATTTGTGTACCACGGAGGCACAAAACAAATCCTTAAAGATGATATTCTTTCTATTCGTGAAAAAGAAATACTTCACTTAATAATTGAAGGCAAAAATGCGCAGGAAATAGCAGCTGTTTTGTTTTTAAGTAAAAATACAGTGAACAATCACCGTCAAAATATGCTCAATAGAGTAGGTGTAAAAGATACTACAGGATTGATAATGATTGCGAAATTATGCCAATTACTTTGATTTTAAGTAACCCTTTTTTATCTTTAGGCATGAATCTTAAAAAAAGTATTGCCCGTTTCTTATCTCCTCCCACCGGCTTACGGGTATTGATGTACCATAAATTTTCCACCGCTGAAAAGGACTATTTAACCGTTACGGCTCAACAATTTGATGAACAATTGGCTTTTTTTAAAAACGAAAACTATGCCTTCATAAAACTTTCAGATGTATTAAAACATCTTGAAACGGGTGAAAAAATGCCTAAAAATGCCCTTTTATTGACATTTGATGATGCTTACGTTTCCCAAAAAGCCATTGCTGAACCCATTTTAAAAAAATATAATGCCACTGCTGCCATGTTTATTCCCTCAGCTTTTGTGGGGAATCAAAGTAGTTGGGATGATAATGCGGCACCTCTGCTGAGCGTAGCAGAATTGAAAAAATTAGACCCCTCAGTATGGGAGTTGGGTTTGCATTCTCACTCGCATTTTAATTTTAAAACCGCACTTTTAGAAGTTATTCTTTCAGATGTATATGTGAATATGTATTTTTTTAAAGAGCAAAAATTAACTCTTACACCTGCACTGGCTTATCCGTATGGTGCTTATCCAAAAACGGGTAAAAAATCGTCGGATATGATGGAAGGATTCGATAATTGGGGCGTAAAAGCCGCCTTTCGCATTGGCAACCGAGTGAACCGTTACCCCCTCAGTAAAAAGTATGAAATTCAGCGTATAGACGTCCGCGGAACAGAGAGTTTTGAGGATTTTATGTTTAAAGTGCGGTATGGAAAATTGGTATAGGAATGCAAAATTTATAAACTTACATTCTTACGTATTTTTAAAAGGTGTGTTATTTCAATCTTGCCCCATACCCTCGAAGGGGGATTACATTATAAAAAAGGGAAAATTATCACCTTTTGAGTTGTAATCCCCCTTCGGGGGTATGGGGGCGACCTTGAAAATTGAATGTCATTTAATTTTATCCACATTCAAAAGAATGTAAGTTTATTTTTAACTCATTCCATAGACGGTCAAAATGTTTACAGAATAGTAATTAACTCTCCAAAAATTCTAAACTTTTGGAGAGTTTTTTAAAATTTAAGCTTCTAAATTATACGAGTTAGCGTTATTCCTTTCTTCCAAATTTTTTAAAACCTTCAATTTATAATCCAAATAATAAGCTGAAATAGAAGCTATTTTGAAACCTTTAATACCGTCTAAAATACCTAATTTGAGGAAATAAATGCTGAAAAATTTAAAAAATACCTTTACTGCCCGTTTTAAATCTGAAAAGGATTTTCTTTTTTCATAGAGCTCATAAGCACCTAATTCGGCATATTGACGCTGTTTGTTCGACATTTCTTCAAATGAAGAACAGGTGAAATGCAATAAATCACCATGAAGTGTGCCTACTTCGGGAATCGTCTTCAAGGTTTCATGCGCAAAATCACCTTCCCAATGCGATTGTTTAGTAGGGAAAAGCCTGATTTTTCTATCTGGATACCAGCCTGAATGGCGAACGGGCTCTCCACCTATATGATTCAAACGATTGAATTGATAAGCTTTATTGGTCATTTTTTTGGATTTAATGTCCAAAATGCTCTCTTTTAGCTCTTCTGAAACCATTTCATCGGCATCTATTGAAAGGATGAAATTAGAAGTGGCTTGTTCATCGGCAAAATTTTTAGCCGCCGCATAGCCTGCCCACTCCTTTTGAATGAATTTTACTGAGGGGTATTGACTGCAAATTGTGGGGGTATTATCGGTGCTAAAAGAATCCAAAACAATGATTTCATCGGTAAAATCTTGTAAAGAATCCAAGCAACGGGCAATATTTGCCTCTTCGTTTTTGGTAATGATAACGGCTGTTATAGTCATATTAGGGTGATTTAACTTTGATATTTAGGTGTTTAGTTATTAAAAACAATTGAGTATAATCTATAATAGTAGATACAATGATTTGACTACAAGGGTTGTCCGAAGTTAAAACCCTTTGTCGAATGAGAAAGGGGTTTCGTCGCAGAGTTTTTTTATTGCAAACCTATTTAGTGATTAATTTTACTGAAAAAAGGAATAATGAACCTTTAATTTTTATTTCTTCTTACCTTAGTGCCGTATATTTAAAATAAGTTTTTTGTAATTGCTTAGCTATTTAGTCGCTTTCGCTCCGTTTAGCCACTGATAACACTGAAATTGACTGATTTTAAACTGATTTTTAAAAAAATTTCGTATAAAATCAGTGTAAAATCAGTCTTGTTCAGCAAAATCAGTGGCTAAGCAGAGCGAAAGCGACAATCTGATTAGGTAATTACGTTTTTTTTAACATTTAAATCAATCATAAGAATATGACGATTGAACAGCTGAACGGTCTTAAAGATCGTCTCTTGGCATTAAGGAGGTATCTTTGACGTCGCGAACGCAACTCGTGAAGTCGAAGACCTAAAACTAAAAGCGGGTGACCCTGACTTTTGGTCGGATGCCGCAAAGGCGCAAGAAACGATGAAGAAAATGCGCCAAATGGAAAAACATATTGGCGATTTTAATCTCATCCAGAATAAAGTAGATGACGCTGAATTGGAATTAGAACTTTTCAGAGAGGGTGAATCAAGTGAGGAAAGTACTGATAATGCCTACAAAGCAGCCCTTGAAGTCATCGAAAGTGTAGAGTTTAAAACCACTTTGGACAAACCCGAAGACGAACTCAATTGCATTTTAGAAATCAATGCAGGTGCAGGCGGTACCGAGGCGTGCGATTGGACAGCTATTTTACTCCGCATGTACAAAATGTGGGCGGAGAAAAATGGCTACAAAATCAGCGAATTGAATAGTGTGGATGGCGATGCTGCGGGCTTGCGTTCCGTCGAAATTTCG